>NZ_JWLG01000012.1:0-141161 GCF_000813905.1 Leisingera sp. ANG-M6 | reverse complement strand
GGCGCTGCCGCCGCCCCAGTAAACACGTGTGTTCCGGGCCGTTTCCTGCGCCGGGAAACGGAAGCGGCCCGCCAATTGGCGGGCCGCTCTCATGTCTCGCTGTGCCGTCAGGCTCAGGCCTTGATCAGGCCCATGCTTTCCAGCTTCAGCAGAACCTGGTGAGCGCAGTTGTCGACGTCGACGTTTTCGGTCTCAACCGACAGTTCCGGGTTGGCCGGCACGTCGTAGGGGTCGGAGATGCCGGTGAATTCCTTGATCTTGCCTTCACGGGCCAGTTTGTAGAGGCCCTTGCGGTCGCGGCGCTCGCATTCCTCGATCGAGGTGGCAACGTGCACTTCGACAAAGGCGCCGAACTGCTCCACGTCCTCGCGCACGGCGCGGCGGGTGGTGGCGTAGGGTGCGATCGGGGCGCAGATGGCGATGCCGCCGTTCTTGGTGATCTCGGAGGCCACATAGCCGATGCGGCGGATGTTGAGGTCGCGGTGCTCTTTCGAGAAGCCCAGTTCGCTCGACAGGTTCTTACGCACGATGTCGCCATCGAGCAGGGTCACCGGGCGGCCGCCCATTTCCATCAGCTTGACCATCAGAGCGTTGGCAATGGTGGATTTGCCGGAACCGGAGAAGCCGGTGAAGAACACGGTGAAGCCCTGCTTGGAGCGCGGCGGCTTGGTCTTGCGCAGTTCCTTGACCACCTCGGGGAAGGAGAACCACTCGGGGATTTCCAGGCCCTCAGCCAGGCGGCGGCGCAGTTCGGTGCCGGAGATGTTCAGGATGGTGACGTTGTCGCGGTCGGCGATCTCGTCGTTCGGCTCGTACTGGGCGCGCTCCTGCACATAGACCATGTGTTTGAAGTCGACCATTTCGATGCCCATTTCGCCCTGGAACTCGCGGAACAGGTCCTGCGCGTCATAGGGGCCATAGAAATCGTCGCCGGCGGAGTTCTTGCCGGGGCCTGCGTGGTCGCGGCCGACGATGAAATGGGTGCAGCCGTGGTTCTTGCGGATCAGGCCGTGCCAGACCGCCTCGCGCGGGCCGGCCATGCGCATTGCCAGGTTCAGCAGCGACATGGAGGTGGTGGCGGCCGGGTATTTGTCCAGCACCGCCTCGTAGCAGCGCACGCGGGTGAAGTGGTCGACGTCGCCCGGTTTGGTCATGCCGACCACCGGGTGGATCAGCAGGTTGGCCTGGGCTTCGCGCGCGGCGCGGAAGGTCAGCTCCTGGTGGGCGCGGTGCAGCGGGTTGCGGGTCTGGAAGGCAACAACCTTGGTCCAGCCCAGCTTGCGGAAGTAGGCGCGCAGCTCGTTCGGGGTGTCGCGGCGGCCGCGGAAGTCATAGTGCACGGGCTGCTGGATGCCGGTGACCGGACCGCCCAGGTAGACCTTGCCGGCCTGGTTGTGCAGGTAGTTCACCGCCGGATGCGCGTCGTCATCGGCGCCAAAGACCTTCTCGGCCTCTTTTGCCTTGTTCGGCACCCAGTTGTCGGTGACGGTCATGGTGGCGAGGATCACGCCTTCCTGGTCGCGCAGGGCAATGTCCTGGCCCGCTTCCAGCTTGGCCGCGAAATCTTCGGACACATCCAGGGTGATCGGCATCGGCCACAGCGAGCCGTCGGTCAGGCGCATGGTGTCGACGACGCTGTTGTAGTCGGCTTCGGACAGGAAGCCCTTGAGCGGGTTGAAGCCGCCGTTCATCAGCAGTTCCAGGTCGCAGATCTGGCGCGGGGTCAGATCCCAGCTGACCAGGTCGGCTGCTTCGACTTTCAGTTTCTGGGCGCTTTCGTAGGAAACATAAAGCTCAGGGATGGGAGCCAGATTGCTTTGCATCGGATGGGTCCTGTGTTTGAGAGGGGGGAGGCCGCTAGCGGAGCCGGTGAGTTCCGCATGCAGCGCGTTGTATTCTGCGAGCTTGCGGGCAAGGAATTGATCGGTGAGCCGCACTTTTTCCGCAGCACCCCGGGTGGTCAGCGAATAGGCAAACCGCTGCCGCTTGTCGGGACCGGGGCGGGCGCTGATGGTGATCAGGCCACTTTCGGCCGCAGCGCGCAGCAGGGTGTTGAGCCGCCCCAGCGAGATCCCCACCGCCGCGGCGGTGGCGCGCTGCGAGGCGTCCGGCGCCGTATCGAGCTGGCGCAGGAGGCGGAACAGCAGGTCTTCGCCTTCCGGTGTGGATATGGATGCGGTTTCGGTCACGAGCGACAGCAGTACGGTCAACGGGTTAAAAGTGTGTTCACGCGTGAACGCATTACATGGTTTGCTGCGGAAGCAAAGGGGGAATTGGCCGCAGCTGGCGAAAATCTGCTGCGTTGCAGGGCTGCAACGGGCGCGGGTAGCAGGTCTGCTTGTTCTCCCCCGGCGTGCTGGGATGGATAGCTGGCGCGGGCTGGACCGGCAGGGCAAACACCCGTTTTGCGGTTTGGACGCCGGGCCTAACGCTGTTCTCCGGCCAGGGTGCGGGGCAGGGCGGCGGCGTGGGGCACGGGCAGGGCGTCCAGCGGCCTGGAAACGCCGCGCAGCTGGAAGGTTTCCAGCGGCAGATGGTCCGAATCATAGCCTGCGGCCTCCAGCACCCGGGCGGAGATCAGCAGCTCGACACCGAGTTCCTTGGTCTTGGCCTCGAGCCGGCTGGCAGTGTTGACGCTGCCGCCGATGATGGTGCGCGGGGCATGGGCGGCGCTGCCTATCTCGCCGAGCACCAGTTCGCCCAGATGCACTCCGATCCCGATGCGGACTTCCGGTTCGCCGTCGGCGGCCAGCTGGGCGTTGAAGTCCTGCAGCGCGGTGCCGATGGCGGCGGCGGCCTCCAGCGCGGCGCGGGCCGAGCGGGCAGGGGAGCGCTCCTCGAACAGCGCCAGCAGCCCGTCACCGAGGTATTTGTCCACCGTCCCGCCGGCATTGGTAATGGCGGGGGCGATGGCGTCGAAGAAGCGGTTCAGCAGGAACACCACGTCATAGGGCAGCTGTCCCGCTGTGCGGGCGGTGAAGCCGCGCATGTCGAGGAACAGCACCGCAAGCTGCTGCTCGCTGCCCTGGCTGGCATGGGCGCGGCCCTTGCGGCCGTCAGGGCGGAACAAGCGGGTGACCGTCAGCGGCGTCTGCGGGCGGATCTGGCAGGCCAGCCGCATGTTGGCAGGCGCTTTGACCCGTTCGAGGCTACGGGCCTCGGGCGGTTCCGGGGGCGGCAGATGCTCGCCGCCCTCGTCCACCACCACGCGGCAGGTGGTGCAGCGCCCCTTGCCGCCGCAAAGGGAGGTGTGCTGGACGCCGCCCGCGCGTGACATTTCCAGCAGGGTCATGCCGCGCTCGGCGCGGATCTCCGGACCGAAGGCGTAGCGGATGGTGACCGCCCGGCGGCGGCGCAGCAGCTTGCGCAGGAGATAGGCGGCGGCGGTGACGCCAAGCAGTGCAAAGAAGATCGAAAGCCAGAGCGTCTCTGTCTCGAACATCTGTGCAAAGGCCTGCTGGCTGGGCCAGTTGAAATCCGCCATCAGCGCGGCGCGCTCAGTGCCTTCAACAAACAGATCATAGATGCGGCGGCCCTCTGTCAGCAGGCCGGCAAAGGCGAAGGCGGGGATGAACACGGCCACGCCTGCCATCCAGGGGATCAGCGGGCGCCACCAGCGGGTGAGGCGCAGCCAGTAGTGCAATCCCATGCAGCCGTGGATCCAGACTGCCAGCAGCAGCAGGCTTTGCTGCCAGATCTCGGGCGAGGCCCACATCAGGATGATCTGATAGGGCATCTCGTCATTGGTGCCGTAGACCTCGTGCGAGTAGCGGGTAAAGACGATGTGGGCGATCAGCTGCAGCGGGATCAGGAGGCCAAGCACAGTCTGCAGCGCCTCGCCCCAGCGCATCCGAAGGGTGCGGCGGCGGGCCAGGTTCCACAGCGCGAGGCCTGCGTGCAGGATCAGCGACGCATAGAGGATCAGGCTGCCAATCAGGCTGCGGGTGATCACTTGGCGGGCGTCCTGAAACTCGTCCATCCATTCGGGTGAGATCAGGCCGAGGCCGATGTTGAGGAAGTGAAAGAAGGCATAGGTCAGCAGCACCAGCCCGGTGACGATCCGGGTGCGGGTGATCCAGTTGCCTTGCCAGAGCGCGCTTGCCACCCGGGTCCTCCTGTTCGCGGTTTCCGGGTGCAGACTGCGGGCGCGCGGGGGCGGGGTCAATGCCCGGTTGCAGGCGGTGAGAGCCACGGGGCGGGCGGACCGGCAAGGGAAAGCACGGGCAGGCCGCTGCCGAACAAGACCAAATGGGTTAAGTCCGGGCGAGAGCGGGATGAGTAGAGCAGCCCCTGCGCCCCCTCCGTCCGGGCGGTATCAGAAAAGACCCAGGTCGGTGAAGGAGTGCCTCTGGCACGGATGTCCTGCCAGACCGCGGAGACCTCTGGCCGGCCGCGCAGATCCGCCAGTCGGATGTCTTTCACCTGCAGGGGCAGGATGATGCGCGGCGGGTCATCGGAAGAGACATAGCGGCGGATGGCAATGCCCGCTCCCTCTGCGCTGAGCGAAGTATAAAGCGCCAACTGGCCGCTGTGGTGAAAACGGCCCTCAGGAGCGCGGGCCGGAGCCAAGGGCCGATCCGCCTGAGAGCGGAAAAGAATGCGCCAGACGGTGCCGGAGAAGTTGAGAAGACCAGCTGCCGGGGTCAGCCCTCCAGCCCCCAGCCGTCCGGTGCAAACCCGTGGGAGAGGGCCGCGCGGGTGGCCAGTTCCTCGCCGATCCAGATGCCGGTGGCAGAGATGATCTGGTCCTGCAGGGTGGCGGACAGATAGGCGGGATCCTCGCCGTCAGCCTCGAAGAACTCGCAAGCATAGCCTTCGCGGCTCAGTTCCTCGGCCAGCGGGCGCCAGTCGGCGCCGGTGCGGGCGGGGACGAAGAAATAATCCACGTCCGCCACCTCCGGCAGGCCGTGTTCGGCCTGCAGATCGTTGAATGCCGCAACGGTTTCAGCCCGTTGCGCGGTGAAATCATGCGGCATCCCTGTTACTCCTGCTCGGCCAGGAAGCGTTCAGCGTCGAGCGCCGCCATGCAGCCCATGCCGGCCGAAGTGACCGCCTGGCGGTACTTGTGGTCGGTCAGGTCGCCGGCGGCGTAGATGCCGGGGATCGAGGTCTCGGTGGAGCCGGGCTTCACCTTTACATAGCCGCCGTTGTGCAGCTCCAGCACGTCCTTGACCAGCTCGTTGGCCGGCGCGTGGCCGATGGCGACAAAGACGCCCTTGCAGGGGATTTCCTTGACTTCGCCGGTCTGCACGTTCTTGACCACGACGCCCTCAACCCCCAGCGGATTGTCGGTGCCGACAACCTCTTCGAGGGTGTGGAACCACAGAGTCTCGATCTTTTCGTTCTTGAACAGGCGGTCCTGCAGGATCTTTTCGGCGCGCAGCTCGTCGCGGCGGTGGATCAGGGTCACCTTGGAGGCGAAGTTGGTGAGGAACAGCGCCTCTTCCACGGCGGTGTTGCCGCCGCCGATCACCACGATCTCCTGGCCGCGGTAGAAGAAGCCGTCGCAGGTGGCGCAAGCGGAAACGCCGAAGCCCTTGAACTTCTCTTCGCTCTCCAGGCCGAGCCATTTGGCGCGGGCGCCGGTCGCCAGGATCACCGCGTCGGCGGTGAAGGTGGTGCCGCTGTCAGCCTTGGCCACAAACGGGCGCTTGGTGGTGTCGAGCGAGGTGATGTAGTCGCCAATCACTTCGCATCCCATCGCCTGGGCGTGCTCCTGCATCTTGATCATCAGGTCGGGGCCCTGCACCTCGGTGAAGCCGGGGTAGTTCTCGACCTCGGTAGTGGTGGTCAGCTGGCCGCCGGGTTCAATCCCCTGGACCAGGACCGGTTCCAGCATGGCGCGGGCAGCATAGACCCCCGCAGTATAGCCGGCAGGCCCGGAGCCGATGATCAGAACCTTGGTGTGGCGCGTCTCGCTCATGTGTTGTGTCCCCAACTAATGCAGCCTGGCGGGCGTGCCGCCGTCAGGCAATGCATATAGCGGCAGGGCGGGCAGGCTTAAACCCCCAAGGGGCTGTATGCGGCGGGATGCGGAAATGCGGGGAACGGGAAGATTTCAGTCTTGCGCCCTTGCGCCGCAAAGAATATTGCGCGGCGATGAAACAATATTGCGCAGCCCGGCGGCGGTGCTATAAGAAACGCAAATCTCACAGGAGTTTCCAGCATGGTCACAACCCGTCTTGATCCGATTGATCGCAAGATTTTGTCGGAGCTTCAGGCCGATGGGCGGATGACCAACGTGGAACTGGCCAAGCGGGTCGGGATTTCGGCGCCGCCGTGTCTGCGCCGGGTGCGGGCGCTGGAGGAGGCCGGGCTGATTCACGGCTACCACGCAGATGTGAACTCCCGCGAGCTGGGGTTCGAGGTGCAGGTGTTTGCCATGGTGGGGCTGGAGAGCCAGGCCGAGGCGGAGCTGAGCGCCTTTGAAGAGAAATGCCGCAGCTGGCCGTTGGTGCGCGAGTGCCACATGCTGAACGGCGAGGTGGATTTCATCCTGAAATGCGTGTCGCCGGACCTGAGCACGTTCCAGAGCTTCCTGACCGGCGATCTGCTGACCACGCCGAATGTGGCCAGCGTGAAAACCTCGCTGGTGATCCGCGGCGCCAAGGATGAGCCGGGCGTGCCGTTTGAGGTGCTGGAAGAACGTCTGGCACGCGAGGCCTGAGGCAGTTCTTCAGGTGAGGGCGGCAATGGCGGGCGAGCCCGCCCGCCGCTCCCGGTTCATAGAATGGCAGGCCCCGGCTGGCTGATGCTGTCAGCCCTTGGGTGCGCCAGCGGGCCGAATCCCTGGATGCTGTCGGCATGGGCAAACAGGTTCAAGAACAGCGTCTTGATTGCATAGCTTGCCAGTTTCAGCGCGTCGGGGCCCGGGTGGTAGCTTTCAAATGCGAGGCCGCCGACGGTGATCACCGCATGGCGGGGCAGGCACAGGTGGTAAAGGTCGACCGGCGCCGGCGGCGCGGTTTCAAAGATGCTCATGCCGTCCTGGAATTCCGAGGCCAGGGTCAAGAGCTGGCCGTCGCCTGATCCTTGCATGTGCGGCGGCGTGCGCAGCAGGCGCGCCGCGGGGCCTGCCACCAGGCTGGCAGAGGGTTTCTGCAGGCCCAGGCTGTCGGCCATGAAGCTGGTCAGGGTGCAGCTGCGGCTGCCGGAGCGGCCGGGCAGCACGCTGGTGCGGCCGATCCACAGCAGCGGCTGGCTGCCGCCGTCGCGGGTCAGGAGTTCATCGCCGGGCAGCAGATCCTCGACCGCGATCGGGCCTTGCGCCGTTTCCACCAGCGAACCGCGGGAGAAGGCGCTGAAGGCGTCCTCGAACAGCGGCAGGGCCGGGGCGATATGGCGGGTTTCCGAGATGCCGCCGCCGGGCAGCAGGCAGCTGACCTCATAGCGGCGCAGCTGCGGCTTGTTCGCGCTGCGCAGCGCAGCGGGGTCCTGCAGGATTGCAGTGGCTTCGACGGCATTGGCTGCAGCCCTGTGCAGCGAGTGCGGGATGGTCATGACAGCAGACCTCTCCTTTCAAACTGCCCGCTTGCATCGGCCCCCACCGGCAACGCAGACGTGCTTGAACGATATGATGCGCCCAAATTGGCAGCAATTAATTCGAATTGTCAAAAAATCTGAATCAAACTGGTTAACGGCGGGCGGCGGGGCTGCGGCAGTTTCAGCGGGCCGCGCCTTCAGGCCGGTTGGATGCCCCGTTGGCGGCTGGCCGGGCTGGCGCAGCTGCACCAGGGGTGCCGCTGCCGGGGCATCCGTCCCCGGCGTTAACCCAGTTTCCGTGCTGCAGGCTGAAGCTGCGCCTGGCCGCGGCGGCGGCGGGCGGCAACCCAGGGCAGGGTCACGGTTTCGCTCTTGGCGGAGCGGGTGATCGAGGCAATGAAACGCTTGTTCATCTTCATGGTCAGTCTGTCCTTCGCCCTGCAGCTGCACCCGTGTCGCCGGGCGGCTGCGGTTTTGTTTGTTCTGACCTGTTTATGGGTAATCTTTGCGCCCGGATTATGACCCGCCGGGGGCATTTTCGGCCAAGCCGCAGGCCGGGGGGCGGCTGGCGTGCGGCTTTACCTGCGATTGCAGGAGGCTGATTTCAAAGGGAAATGCCAGCGCGGCATGGCGGGTTTCCGTAGCGGAAACAGTGAATGCGGCGGAATTTAATAAAATCCGCCACAATTGCGCAGATCCGCATTGGTTAACGCGGGCTTAAAGCCGGATGCAGGAGATCAGACGGCCGTAGTCGGCCTCTTTCGCGTGGGTGGCGCGGCGGAAGGAGAAAAACTTCTCCGCATCCGAATAGGTGCAGTGGCGGCTCCACTCAGCCGCGCCGATCCCCGCCTGGCGCAGTTTGTGCAACCCAAGGCCGGGCAGATCGAACAGGTAGCGGTCGCCTTCGCCATTGGCAAAGAAGCGGGCGTAGGCGTCGTCCTGCATCATGAAGTCGTCAAAGAACTCCGGTCCGACCTCATAAGCGCGCTGGGAAATGGTCGGGCCGATCACCGCCGCGGTGTTTTCGCGCCGCGCGCCGAGGCCTTCCATCGCTTCCAAAGTGGCTTCCAGCACCCCGTCCAGGGTGCCGCGCCAGCCCGCATGGGCGGCTCCGATGACGCTGGCCTTCGGGTCGGAGAACAGTACCGGCTGGCAGTCGGCGGTCAGGATCGACAGGGCAAGACCCGGCACATTGGTGACCATCGCGTCTGCCTGCGGCCGGTCCTGCGAGGGTTCCGTCACCACCTGGACATCGGCGCTGTGGACCTGATGCACGGCGCTGAGGTGTTCCGGCGGCACATCCATCGCGGCGGCGACGCGGTTGCGGTTGATCTGCACCGCCTCGCGCTGGTCGGTGGAGCCGAGGCCGCAGTTCAGGCCGCGGTAGATACCGGATGACGCGCCGCCCCTGCGGGTGAAAAACCCGTGCCGCACCGGGCCAAGCAGATCGGACGTGAGAATTTCAAGCGTCATGGGTTCAATCCTGGCAATGGGGCGGCCTGGGGCGGGTAGAGGCCGAGCACTTTGAACAGGTTTCCCATTTCCTCCGGGTGCGTCAACCGCCGATGTGCGGCGATCAGGGAGTCCAGCGCCGCACCCTGCAGCGGCGCGGCCAGGGCACGGGCGCGGTCTGTGATGCCAAGCCGTTCCAGGAACACGCCCTGCGGGGTGAGGGGGGTAAAGGCGCAACCTGCGGTTTTTGCAGCCATTGCCAGCGCCTCAAAATCCACATGCGCTGTTAGATCGGCCTCTCCCGGCGTCTGCAGCGGATCGGCGGGTTCATGCGCGCGCAGGGCCTGCAGGGTATCCCCCAGAGCGCGCCAGTCGCCGTAGTCCACGATCAGCGCCGCACCGCCGTGGGCAGCGATTCGGGCCGCGATGGACTGGGTGATGGGGGCGGCGGCCTCGCAAAGTTCGACAAGATCGCCGTTCTTTGTGTCTTCCAGCCGGTGCGCCAGCACGGGCTGTGGCGCGGCGGGGCTGAGGCCGAAGGCAAGCGCGCCGTCCTGCAGGCCGATACGCTTTTCGCTCCAGCCGTCGCCTGCGCGGATGAACTGGCGGATGGGCAGGGCGTCGAAAAACTCGTTTGCCACCAGGAACAGCGGCTGATCGGGCAGGGCACCCACGCTGTCCTGCCACCGGGGCGCGTGGTCCTCCAGCGCCTTGGCTTGCACGCCGCGCAAGGCGGGCGAGGCCTCGACCAGGTGGATCTGCATGGCGGCGTGAAAACCCGGCACGCCGCGGGTGGCGCGCAGGAGGTCGGCCATCAGGGTGCCGCGGCCGGGGCCGAGTTCGGCGAGAGTGAAGGGCGCAGGCGCGCCTTGATCCAGCCAGGCCTGGGCTAGGGAGAGGCCGAGGAGTTCGCCGAACATCTGGCTGATCTCAGGCGCGGTGGTGAAATCGCCCTGGGCGCCCAGCGGGTCGCGGGTGGTGTAATAGCCGAACTGCGGGTGCAGCAGGCAGTCGGCCATGTAATCCGCCACCGACATCGGGCCATCGGCGCGGATGCGGGCGGCAAGGTGGTCCCCCAGGCTCATGCGGTGCTCCGGGCCGCGCGGCGGGCGCGGATCAGGAACCAGAGGCCGATGGCGATCATCGGCAGCGACAGCGCCTGGCCCTGGGTGAGGCCGATGCCGTCAATGTGCCAGGCCAGACCCAGCGGGTTGCCGGGGGTGACGAACTGGGCGTCCGGCTGGCGGAAGAACTCGACAATGAAGCGGGCAAGGCCATAGCCGGCGAGAAACACGCCCATGAGGCGGCCCGGGGTGTGGAAGGCGCCGCGGCGCCAGGCAAGGTACAAGAGCAGGGCGCCAAGGATCAGCCCCTCCATCAGCGCCTCATATAGCTGCGAAGGGTGGCGGGCGCAGAGCTCTCCCAGCGCCTGGCCGCAGTCCTGTGCCGCCTGCCCGGGGAAGGCAACACCCCAGGGCAGATCGGTCGGGCGGCCCCAGAGTTCCGCGTTGATGAAGTTTGCCAGCCGCCCCAGCAGCAGGCCCGGCGCGACGGTATGGGCGACCAGATCGGCGATCTGCAGTTTCGGGATGTTGTGGCGTGCAGCATAGATCAGGGTTGCCACGATCACGCCGATGAGGCCGCCGTGAAAGGCCATGCCGCCCTGCCAAATCTTCAGGATCTCCGCAGGGTTCGCCAGGTAATAAGCCGGCTGGTAGAACAGCACGAAACCGAGCCGCCCGCCCGCAATCACGCCGAGGATGATCCAGGTCAGCAGATCCTCGACCTGCTGCGGTTTCATCGGCGGCTGGTTTGCGGGCCAGAGGCCGGGGCGGCGCAGGGCGGCCACGGCGAGGCGCCAGGCGATGACGATGCCCGCGATATAGGCCAGCGCATACCAGCGCAGGGCAAACTCGAGCGAGCCGAGGGAGATCGAGAAAATCTCGGGCGAGAGGTCGGGGAAATGGATCATGGCCTGCATGGGCGTCTGAATGCCTTTGGTCCTTGGGGGAAGTCAACGGGGGGAAAGTCAACGGCTTGCAGCCGCGCGCGTGCTTCCCCATATAGGGATCAACCCCGAGACGGAGAAGAACATGCAGACCCGCAACAAGATCCTGGACGATATTTCGCAGCTGATGACCAACGCGATGGGCGTGGCCCAGGGCGCCAAGGATGAGGCGGACACCGCGCTGAAAAGCATGATCGACCGCTGGCTGGCCGACCGCGATTTCGTCACCCGCGAGGAATTCGACGCAGTGCGCGCAATGGCCCAGAAAGCACGCGAGGAAAATGAGGCGCTGAAGGCCCGTCTGGACGCGCTGGAAGCCGCACAGAAGTAAGTCAGGGCGCGGGCAGATTGCCCGCCGTATGGTGTTATAAGGCTTGCTGCAGGGAAACCTGTGGCGGGCTTTTTTGTTTTCGCATTAAGCTTTAGCGTGCGGGAGGACACGGAGGCTAAAAGTAAGCAAAATGCGCATCACCGTTGCAATCGAAGAGCTTAGCGGAAACGAGTTGCCGCCATGCGGCGAAGCGTTCTGGCTAGCCGACCTTCCAGCTCACCGAGCCTTTGCCAAAAGCCTCTGGAAGCGGAATGCAGCGGTGCCGAATAGCGCATTGTTTGCCATAAAGCCGCACGAGGCGCTTTCTGACAGGCTTTTGGATCAGTTCGAGCAGGTAGAGCTTCACTTCTCCGAGTGGAGCGAAGTTATGTTTGTAAGAACTGAACTCGCACGCGAGCTGTCCGCGTATTTCGCAGCCCGCGGCTTTGCCACCGAAATCGTCAAAAACGGGTTTGTGGTGCGGCGGTCTGTCTCCCGCGCATAGCTGCCCTGCGGGCCTGTGGATAAAAACTGGTCGCTTTCCGCCTGCGGGGTCGAAAACTGCGCAGCGGTTTGCAGGCCGGGCGGTACATGCTGCCTCAGTTTCATCAGAGGATCACAGCATGGTTTCTGTCTATACGGTGCCGGGGGCGTTCAGCACGCAGGAATGCGCCGAAATCATCCGCAAATCAGAGGAGGCGCCGGACAGCGAAGCGCTGCTGGTCGGCCAGACCCGCGATCACAACCTGCGCCGCGGCAGCGTGGTGTGGCTGGACGATGTGCCGGGCACCGGCTGGGTGATGGACCGGCTGATCTCTGTGGTGCGCCGCGCCAACAAGGAGCGCTTCGGCTTTGATCTTCGCGAGTTTGCCGAAAGCCCGCAGGCGGCCAGTTACAAGGCTGACGATGCGGGCCATTTCGCCTGGCATTCCGACATCGGCGACGGGCCGGTGGCGGGCAAGCGCAAGCTGAGCCTGGTGGTGCAACTGAGCAAGCCCGGATCTTATGACGGCGGCGATCTGGAAATCATGCCGGGCGCCCATGTGGTGGCCGCCAGCCGGGTGCAGGGCAGCGCCACGGTGTTCCCGAGTTTCCTGCTGCATCAGGTGACGCCGGTCACCCGCGGCACCCGCAAGTCGCTGACCGTCTGGGCGCATGGCCCGGCCTTCCGCTGAAGGGCTGACAGACCTGTCGCGCGGCCTATGGCACGCGCGGACCGTCATTCATGCGCAAATTGCGATGTGTTCTGCTATACTGGTCCCGGGCTGCCCTGGCGGCGCCCGGGGTTTGTTCAGCGGGGGACTGGTACAATGACGGCACAAAACGGCTATATGCTGATTGCGGATATTTCCGGCTACACGCAATTTCTGACCTCATCGGAGCTGGACCACGCCAATCCGATCCTGCAGTCGCTGCTGCAGGCGGTGGCGGAGCAGGTCGGGGAGCCGCTGCACTTCTGGAAGCTGGAAGGCGACGCGGTGCTTGCCTATTCATCCCGAGCAGAGCTGGTCTCCGGCGATCTGATGCTCACGTTTTGCGAGAACCTCTATAACGCCTTTGCCGCCCGGCGGCAGGATATCGTGGCCAATACCACATGCCCCTGCCGCGCCTGCGCCAATGCCGGCGGGCTGGATCTGAAGGTGATCGTCCACTACGGCGCCTTTGACGAGATGCAGGTGGGTCCGGTCAAGGATCTGTCCGGCGCCGACGTGATCCTGGTGCACCGGATGACCAAGACCGAGGCCGCGGCGGAAACCGGCGTGCGCAGCTATGCGCTGTTCAGCGATGCGGCGGTAGAGGCGATGCAGCTGCAGGCAGCGATGCAGCCCTATTCGCAAGCCATCGAGCATTTCGGCGATGTCTCCATGCAGGTCTATGACCTGGCCCGCGCCTGGGAGCACTTCCGGGCCGGGCAGGCGCGGGATTTCCTGGAAGAGTCAGACGGGGTCTGGACCTACCGGCGCCGGTTCGACGCCTCGCCGCAGCTGGTCTGGGAGGCGCTGACCGCGCCGGAGTTCAAGCTGCGGTGGATGGATCAGGTCAGCGCCATGCGGATGGAGAACCCGCAAGGCCGCCTGGGGCCGGGATCGGTCTATCACTGCGCCCATTCGCTGGCGGAGTTTGTGTACAGGATCACGGACTGGCAGCCCTTCGACTATTTCTCGACCCGGATCAAGGACCCGGCCCGGGACGGCGTTGAGCTGCCCGAGACCTACCAGCTGACGCCGGACGGGGACGGGACTGCGCTGCGCTATACGATGGGCCGGGCCTATGACCGCGCGGGCAACCGCTCTGAGGCCTCTGAGCAGGAGGCCGCCGGGTTCCTTTCGGAATTCTGGCCGGTATCCTTTGACGCGATGGACCCGCAGGTGTCGCGGCTGTCCTGAACCGGCAATTCACAAGGGGTAGATCAAGGCACAAAATACAGGGCCCGGGCGGCTGTCCGGGCTTTACCTTTGCAGCCGCCCGTTTCATAGTCGCGTAGCCGGCATTTAGGGGGCTGTGGATAGTTCATCCACAAGTTATTGCAGATATCCCCAAAATAAAGGGTTGCCAGATCACCTTTTCGGCTCCACCATATCTAGTATGGGAGCGGGGATGCCTCCCCGGCCCATAGCACAAAAACCTAGCTATAGGGTGCCTATGTGCCCTGATGTGCTAGGCAAAAAGAGAGGTGGCATCATGGCACTATCCGAGCTTCACCTGGAAGAAGACGTCCATCCGATCGACATTGTTGAGCATCTGGCGTCGCACCACGACTGGGACTTTGACCGGGTCGGGGACGATCAGATTGCGATGTCGGTGGAAGGGCAGTGGCGCACCTATTCGCTGACGCTGGCCTGGTCGGGCTATGAAGAATGCCTGCGGCTGGTCTGCAGCTTTGAGATGGAGCCGCCGGAGGCAGAACTGCCGCGGCTTTATGAGCTGATCAACTGCATGAACGACCAGTGCTGGGAAGGCTCCTTTACCTATTGGGCAGACCACAAGCTGATGCTGTTCCGTTACGGGCTGATGCTGTCCGGCGGCCAGATGGCCAGCCCGCAGCAGATCGACGCGATGCTGAATGCAGCCGTCGCCAATGCGGAGCGCTACTATCCGGCGATCCAGCTAGCGGTCTGGGGCCAGCGCAGCCCGCAGGAGGCGATGCAGGTCGCCATTGCAGAGGCCTACGGCCGGGCGTAAACCTGTGCCCTGAACCTGACACCAAGGGGAGGGGCTTAAGATGGATATGCAGGATATTGCTGCACGCGGCCTGGTGCTGCTGGGCTGCGGCAAGATGGGATCGGCGATGCTGGCCGGATGGCTGGAGGGCGGATTGCCCGCATCCTCGGTCTGGGTGATCGACCCGCACCCGTCGGACTGGCTGAAGGGCACCGGGGTTCACATCAACGCAGAACTGCCCGCGGCGCCGGGCATCGTGCTGATCGCGGTGAAGCCGCAGATGATGGGCGAGGCGCTGCCCACGCTGCAGAGCTACGGCAACGGCACCACCCTGTTTATCTCGGTGGCGGCAGGCACCTCGATCGCAACCTTCGAGGATGTGCTGGGTGCGCAGTCGCCGATCGTGCGGGCGATGCCGAACACGCCGGCCGCCGTCGGGCGCGGCATTACCGCGATTATCGGCAACAGCCACACCAGCGACGCCGACCTCGACCGGGCCGAAGGGCTGCTGAAGGCCGTGGGTCAGGTTGTACGGCTGGACAACGAGGGCCAGATGGATGCCGTCACCGGCGTCAGCGGCTCCGGTCCCGCCTATGTGTTCCACCTGATCGAAACCCTGGCAGTTGCGGGCGAGGCGCAGGGGCTGCCGGCGGAGCTGGCGATGCAGCTGGCCAAGGCAACCGTCGCAGGCGCCGGCGTGCTGGCAGAGGCGGCAGAGGAAAGCCCCAGCCAGCTGCGCGTCAATGTGACCAGCCCCAATGGCACCACCCAGGCGGCGCTGGAAGTTCTGATGGATGATGACGACGGTTTCCCGGCGCTGCTGAACCGTGCGGTGGCGGCGGCCACCAACCGCTCCAAGGAGCTTTCTCGTGGCTGAGATCAACTTTGATGACTTCCTGAAGGTCGACATCCGCGTGGGCGAAGTGGTCCGTGCGGAGCCGTATCCCGAGGCGCGCAAGCCGGCAATCAAGCTCTGGGTCGATTTCGGGGAAGAAATCGGCGTAAAAAAGAGCTCAGCGCAGATTACGGCGCATTACATGCCGGAAACGCTGGTGGGCAAGCAGGTTCTGGCCGTCGTAAACTTCCCGCCGCGGCAGATCGGCACGTTCATGTCAGAGATCCTGGTTCTGGGCCTGCCGGATGAAAACGGAGAGATATTCCTGGCCGGGCCTGATGGACAGGTCCCGCTGGGCGGGAGGATGCACTGAGATGAAAATCTGGATTGCGCGGCCGATGACGGCAGCGGTCACGGCACGGGCGCGGGAGGCGTTTGCTGATCTGGAAATCCGTGAGACCAACGCGGTGATGAGCGAGGCGGAGATGCTGCGCGCGCTTAGCGAGTTCGACATCGTGGTGCCGACGCTGGGCGACAAGTTCACCGCGGAGATCTTTGCCAAGGCGGGCACGCCCCGCTGCAAGCTGCTGGCAAACTTCGGCGTCGGCTACAACCACATCGACGTGGAGGCCGCGCGGGCGGCGGGTGTCGAGGTGACCAACACGCCGGGCGCGGTCACTGATGCCACCGCCGATATCGCGATGACGCTGATCCTGATGTCGGCGCGCCGCGCTTCCGAGGGCGAGCGGATGCTGCGCAAGGGCGATTGGGAGGGCTGGCACCCGACCCAGATGCTGGGCCTGCACGCCACCGGCAAACGCGTCGGCATCGCCGGCATGGGCCGGATCGGCCAGGCGATTGCGCGGCGCTGCCATTTCGGCTTTGGCATGGATGTGTCCTATGTGGCGCGCTCCCCCAAGGAACTGGACTTCCCGGCCGACCGCGCCGAGAGCCTGATTGCCATGGCGGGCGAGGTGGATTTCCTGGTGGTGGCGGTGCCGGGCGGGGCCGAGACCACGCATCTGATCAACGCGGAGGTGCTGAACGCGATGCAGGGCCATGCGCATCTGATCAACATCGCCCGCGGCGAAGTGGTGGAAGAGGCGGCGCTGATCGAGGCGCTGCAGAACCGCAGTATCGGCGGTGCGGGTCTGGATGTTTATGAGTTCGAACCCAAAGTGCCGCAAGCTCTGATTGATCTCGACAACGCCACCCTGCTGCCGCATCTGGGCACCGCGACGGAGGAAGTGCGCAGCAACATGGGCCATATGGCGCTGGACAATGTTGCGGCCTATCTGGCTGGCGAGGCCCTGCCGAACCGGGTCTGAGGCCGGTTTTTGGAACCGGGGCTCCGCCCCGGACCCCGGGAGTATTTTGAACCAGAAAGAAGCGGCAGCGGGTTATTCCGCTGCTGTTTTTCTTTTAGGCAGGTCTCCCACCGCCTCGCGCCAGTGGCGGCGGCAGAGCGAGACATAGGTCTCATTGCCGCCGATCTGCACCTGGTCACCTTCGGTCATCACCCGGCCCTGATCGTCCTGACGGACCACCATGGTGGCCTTCTTGCCGCAATGGCAGATGGTGCGCACCTCGCGCATTTCATCTGCCAGCGCCAAAAGGGTGGCGGAGCCGGGAAAAAGGTTGCCCTGGAAATCCACCCGCAATCCGTAGGCCAGCACCGGCACCCGCAGATCATCGACCACGCGGGCCAGCTGCCAGACCTGCGCAGGCTCCAGGAACTGGGCTTCATCCACGAAAATCGCGGCCAGCGGACCGCGGGCCAGGCGCGCCTTGATGCGGGCAAAAAGGTCGTCACCGGCGGCGAACATGTCCGCCTCCTCGCCGATGCCGATGCGGGAGGCGATTCTGCCCATACCTGCGCGGTCGTCCAGGCGGGCGGTGAGCAAGTAGGTCTCCATATGGTTTTCGCGGTAATTGTGCGACGCCTGCAACAGTACCGTCGACTTGCCCGCGTTCATGGTGGAGTAGTTGAAATAGAGCTTGGCCATGGCGGCGGGTTTACCCGCATGGCGGCGCCGGGGAAACCGGTTTCTTGGCGGAAACAGTGCAGGACTTGCGGCCTGAGAAGGCTCACCGGGGCAGACGCGGCCGGGGTGGAACAAAACCCCTGTTAGCGGCCAACGCCATTTGCCCCGGAGAGCGCAAGTTCCGGGCAGACCAATTACCCTGAAGGCAGGCCGTCACTCACTCCGTCCTGCTTTGCACTGGACAACAGATGCCAATTGCACCATGTCACTTGCTAAATCCCTGAAAACCTGAGGGATGGATAAGGTATCGCAATTCCTCTACAACTCAGAAATGGGAAAACAATCAGTTCGTTCCCCTAAGGGGCGGCGGGCAAGCCAGGTAGGACGTATATGGCTGAAATCGGGACGTATCTGAAGAAGCACACAGAAGCGCTGGTGAAGGATGTCGGCATCGAAGCCGCCTGCCAGATCACCGGCAAGTCGAAGGCGACGCTGGGGCGCTATTATTCGGACAATGCAGAGCACGCCGACCGGTTTATGCCAGTGGATGCGGTGGCCAAGCTGGAAAGTGCGGCGTCCTTTCCGCATGTGACCTCGGCGCTGGCGGATCTGAAGAACATCACGCTGTCCTACAACGGCAACGGCAGTGCTGAGGAAACCGGCCGCAGCGGCGGTGTGAACTCGGACGTGATTGCCCTCAGCCAGCGGTTTGCCCAGCTGATGTGCGAATACCAGGCTGCAATGGAAGACGGCATCATCACCGTGAACGAGGCCAAGCGCCTGCTGCGCGAGACGGTGCTGCTGCAGCAGGTGCTGCTGGACATGAAGCTGCATCTGGAAGAAGAAAGTGCCTGACACACCGGATCTGAGCGACCTGCCCGGCATTGCGGAAGGGCAGCTGCATGGAATCGACGTGGAGACGCTGGCAGCACCGGATGATCCGCGCCATCCGCCGCGCATCCTGCTGCTGTATGGTTCCCTGCGCGAGGTGAGCTATTCCCGCAAGGCGGCAGAGGAGGCGGCACGGGTGCTGCGTGCGCTTGGCTGCGAGACGCGGATCTTCGACCCCTCAGGCCTGCCTTTGCCCGATGATGCGGGCGCGGCGGAGCATCCCAAGGTGGCGGAGCTGCGCGAGCTGGCGGTCTGGTCCGAGGGCATGGTCTGGTCCAGCCCGGAGCGCCACGGCGCGATGACCGGCATCATGAAGCTGCAGATCGACTGGCTGCCCCTGTCCCTGCAGGGCGGCATCCGCACCACTCAAGGCAAGACGCTGGCGGTGATGCAGGTGTCGGGCGGCTCGCAAAGCTTCAATGCGGTCAACCAGATGCGCATCCTGGGCCGCTGGATGCGGATGCTGACAATCCCGAACCAAAGCTCGATCCCCAAGGCCTGGCTGGAGTTCGAGGAGGGCGAGCGCCTGCCCGACGGCCCGTTCTACCGCCGCCTGGTGGATGTGATGGAAGAACTGGTCAAATTCACCTGGCTGGTGCGCGGCCGCAAGGCGTACCTGGTGGACCGCTACTCTGAGCGGGTCGAAAGCGCCGAAGAGGTGCACAAGCGGGTGTCGCAGAAATAACCCGGGGCAGGGTGCCCGCGGCCAGATGAACAAAGCCCCGGCAGCGCCGGGGCTTTGTTGTTCAGATCAGCGGGATCAGCGGCACATCGCAGGCGGCCAAGGCCAGGAGGGCGGACAGCAGCAGGGTCAGGCGCATTCGGGGGCTCCTTTGAAAGGTGGATTTCCCATCCTTGCCGCAGGCAAACCCGCGGCGCAAGCGCGGCGGCGGTGAAGTGCCGGGCGATAGGCTGCGGGCCGGTTCCCCTTATGGGTGTGCCTTGCGGTTAAGTAATTGGGCGCTGCTGTTTCCGGCCATTAGCCGGTTGTTAAGGCTCATTTGCGCCGCAATTGGGCCGCGAAGTTACCAGCGGCGCCGGAACTTGCGTAAAACCAGCGAAAACCGCAGATTTTCCTCCTAACGAAACGGATAGGATTTTCCTGTGTTTTTAAGGGAATTTTCCAAAATTTGACGGCGCCCGTTAAGTAAATAAGGAGTTTACAGGCGCAAGTTCCGGCAAAACGAGCACCTGTTAAGATCCTGTTAACCTTGTCATATTCTGCGCATCTTTCTGCCAGCGCGGCACCGCAGCAGGCCCCATTCCAGCCTCACAGCTCACCGACATTGGAGATGTGGGAACATGGAGTGAAAGTCATGAAACGACTACTGGGAATAGCCGCCGCCTTAGCCATCGCAACCGTTTGCAGCGCCGGCAGCGCGGCCGCAGGAGGGAAGGGGACCGCAGTGCAGACGGTGCCGGGGTGGCAGGCGGTGGGCCGTCTGAACATCGGCGGCCGAGCGATGTGCACGGCGACGCTGATTGCGCCGGATCTGGTGGTGACAGCGGCCCATTGCATGTTTGATGTCCGCCATGGCCGCCAGGTTAACCCGCGCAGCATCCGGTTCGAGGCTGGCCTTAACGGCCGCCAGTCCAAGGCCGCCCGCAAGGTGGCCAAGGCAGTGATCCACCCCGGCTACCGCCACGGCCAGACCAGCCAGTTCCAGACCGGCACCGATATTGCCGTGCTGCGCCTGGACCGTGCGATCAGCGGCGATGTTGTCCGCCCGCTGTCGCTGGCGGCTGCACCGCAGAAGGGCGCGCATGTGGACGTAATGTCCTATTCGCACAGCCACGCCACGTCTCCCCGGCTGCAAAGCGCCTGCCAGGTGCTGTCGGCGCGCCAGAGCTCGGTCATTACCTCCTGCCGGGTGGATTACGGCGCGTCCGGCTCTCCGGTGCTGCAGACGCGGCCCGGGCGGCTGCCGCAGCTGGTATCGGTGATTTCCTCCAAGGCCCGGATGAGCGGCCGCGGTGTGTCGCTGGCGGCGCCGCTGGGGCATGAGCTGCAGGCGCTGATCCGCCAGGCGGGCTGAGGCAGGCCCGCGCACAGATACTGTTGCTGCCGGAGCGCGGCATCAGAATGCGAAACAGCCCCGCTTGGTTCCCCCGGGGCTGTTTCCATGTCCGGCGGCAAGGCCGCACCGCAAAGCAAAAAGCCCCGGGAAATCCCGGGGCCTTTCTGTTTAAATCCGTGACGGCAGGGCGTCTGCGGAAGCGTGTTCACCCCTGCAGCGACTTCACCTCGACATCCCCTTCGGCCTGCGCCTTGATCGCACGCGCAGCGGCGTTGGAACCGGCCGCGGTGGTGAAGTAAGGGATCTTGTCGTAAAGCGCGACGGAGCGCATTTCCTTGCTGTCTTCAACGGCTTGCGCGCCCTCGGTGGTGTTCATCAGCAGCTGGACGTCGCCGTCCTTCAGCATGTCGATGACGTGCGGGCGGCCCTCATAGACCTTGTTGACCAGATCACAGGCGACACCCTGGCTGTCCAGCCAGGACTGGGTGCCGCGGGTGGCGACCAGGGTGAAGCCCTGCTCGACCAGGATCTGCGCGGCTTCCAGCATCAGCTTGCCCTTGTCGGCGTCCTTGATCGAGATGAAGGCGCGGCCCTTGGACGGCAGCACCATGCCGGCGCCCATCTGCGCCTTCAGGAAGGCGCGGGCAAAGGAGCGGTCCCAGCCCATCACTTCGCCGGTGGAGCGCATTTCCGGGCCGAGGATGGTGTCGACGCCCGGGAAGCGGGCAAAGGGCAGCACCGCTTCCTTGACCGAGAACCAGGGCATGTCCGGGTCCGCAAGCGTCATCGGGTCGGCGATCGGGGTGTTGACGTCATAGCCTGCGTCCGGGCCGTAGGGCGGGCGCATCGGGAAGTTCGACAGCGGCTCCCCGGCCATCACCCGGGCGGCGATGGAGGCGATGGCGCTGTCGGTGGCCTTGGCGACAAACGGCACGGTGCGCGAGGCGCGCGGGTTCACCTCGATCAGGTAGATCTCATCGTCCTTGATCGCGAACTGCACGTTCATCAGGCCGACCACGTTCAGCGCCAGCGCCAGGGCGTTGGTCTGGACCTTGATCTGCTCGATCATGTCCTTTTCAAGCGAGTAGGGCGGCAGCGAGCAGGCACTGTCGCCGGAGTGCACGCCGGCCTCCTCGATGTGCTGCATGATGCCGGTGACGTGCACGTCCTTGCCGTCGCACAGCGCATCGACGTCCAGTTCGACCGCGCCGGCCAGGTAGCTGTCCAAGAGCACCGGGCTGTCGCCGGAGACCACGACGGCCTCGGCGATGTAGCGTTTCAGCTGGTCCATGTCGCGAACGATTTCCATCGCCCGGCCGCCCAGAACATAGGACGGTCGGATCACCAGCGGGAAGCCGATTTCGCCTGCGATTTCCAGTGCTTGCTCGTCGGTGGAGGCGATGCCGTTCTTCGGCTGCTTCAGGCCCAGCTGGTTGACCAGCGCCTGGAAGCGCTCGCGGTCTTCGGCCAGGTCGATGGCGTCGGGGGAGGTGCCCAGGATCGGGATGCCTTCCTCTTCCAGCGCGTTTGCCAGTTTCAGCGGGGTCTGGCCACCGAACTGCACGATAACGCCGTGCAGGGTGCCGTTGTCCTGCTCGACCCGCAGGATTTCCATCACATGCTCAAACGTCAGCGGTTCAAAATACAGCCGGTCTGAGGTGTCATAGTCGGTCGACACCGTTTCCGGGTTGCAGTTGATCATGATGGTCTCATAGCCCGCATCGGTCAGCGCAAAGCAGGCGTGGCAGCAGCAGTAGTCGAACTCGATGCCCTGGCCGATCCGGTTGGGGCCGCCGCCGAGGATGACAACTTTCTTCTTGTCCGAGGGGCGCGCCTCGCATTCGACGTCGCCGAATGCCGGTGCCTCGTAGGTCGAATACATGTAGGGCGTCTGCGCCTCGAACTCGGCGGCGCAGGTGTCGATCCGCTTGAACACGGCGTTGACGCCCGCGGCGCGGCGGGCCTTGCGGACGTCGGTTTCTTTCTGGCCGGTCAGCTTGGCGAGGCGGGCGTCGGTGAAGCCAAGCATCTTGAGCGCGCGCAGGCCGGCTTCGTCAGACGGCAGGCCGTTGGTGCGGATTTCCGCTTCGGCCTCGACGATCTCGCGGATGCGGGCCAGGAACCAGGGGTCGAATTTGGTGACCGCCTGGATTTCGTCATCAGACAACCCGTGGCGCATCGCCTGGGCGATGGTGCGCATACGGTCGGGGGTCTGCTGGCCGATCGCCTTGATCACCGCGGCGGTGTCGCCTGCCGGTTCCCACGGGCCTGCGCCGACGCCGTCTATAGCGACTTCATCAAAGCCGGTGAGGCCCGATTCCATCGAGGCCAGCGCCTTTTGCAGCGATTCATGGATGGTGCGGCCGATGGCCATCGCCTCACCCACGGATTTCATCGCAGTGGTGAGGTAGGGCTCGGAGCCCGGGAACTTCTCGAAGGCGAATTTCGGGATTTTGGTGACGACATAGTCGATGGTCGGCTCAAACGAGGCAGGCGTCACCTTGGTGATGTCGTTGTCCAGCTCATCCAGGGTGTAGCCCACCGCCAGCTTGGCTGCGATCTTGGCAATCGGGAAGCCGGTCGCCTTGGAGGCCAGCGCGGACGAACGCGAGACCCGCGGGTTCATCTCGATCACCACCATGCGGCCGTCGGCCGGGTTCACCGCCCACTGCACGTTGGAGCCGCCGGTTTCCACACCAATCTCGCGCAGCACGTTGATCGAGTGGGTGCGCATGATCTGGTATTCTTTGTCGGTCAGCGTCAGCGCCGGAGCGACGGTGATCGAGTCGCCGGTGTGCACGCCCATCGGGTCGACGTTTTCGATGGAGCAGACGATGATCGCGTTGTCCGCCTTGTCGCGGACCACTTCCATCTCATACTCTTTCCAGCCCAGGAGGCTTTCGTCGACCAGGATCTGGTTCACCGGCGAGGCATCCATGCCGGAGCGGCAGAAGTGGATGTAATCGTCGCGGTTGTAGGCGACGCCGCCGCCGGTGCCGCCGAGGGTGAAGGCCGGGCGGATGATCGCGGGCAGGCCGATTTCATCGAGGGCTTCCAGCGCGATGCGGACGCCTTCGTCCAGGTCGGCGGTGCCGTTTTCACGCTTGGGCGCGGTGACGATGGTGGCCTTGGGGTTCTCAATACCGAGCCGGTCCATCGCTTCGCGGAACAGCTTGCGGTCTTCGGCCATCTCGATGGCGTCGCGCTTGGCGCCGATCATCTCAACGCCGAATTTCTCCAGCACGCCCATCTCTTCCAGCGCCAGCGAGGTGTTGAGGCCGGTCTGACCGCCCATGGTTGGCAGCAGCGCGTCGGGGCGCTCTTTCTCGATGATTTTGGCGACAACCTCAGGCGTGATCGGCTCGATATAGGTGGCGTCAGCCAGGCCCGGGTCGGTCATGATGGTGGCCGGGTTGGAGTTCACCAGGATGACCCGGTAGCCTTCTTCGCGCAGCGCTTTACAGGCCTGGGCGCCGGAGTAGTCAAACTCGCAGGCCTGCCCGATGACAATGGGGCCTGCCCCGATGATCATGATCGACTGGATGTCGGTTCTTTTGGGCATGGCAGGCTTCCTCTGGTTTTTCGCGCGGGCAGGCTTTGAATCACGGGCGCTGGCGTGCGCCCAAATTGTCCTGCGTTATAGGGACCGCGCCGAAAGGTTCAAGGGGTATCGGAAACGGAATTGGAAATGCCGCATCCACCCCTTTTGTTCGCATAGCGAACAGATATATGTGGGGGCAAGAAACTCGCGGAGATTTTTTCAGTGCGGATTCGCTTTGACCGGGGCCCCAAGGGGGCTGGCACATGCTTTGACCAGCCGCTGCGCATGATCCGCGCGGACGGGCCGGAAGAGGTGCCTGCCGCACTGGCTGCGCTGGATGCGGCGCGGGACGCCGGGCTCTGGCTGGCGGGCTATGCGTCCTATGAGCTGGGTTATGCGCTGGAGCCGAAACTGGCTGTGCGGATGCCAAAGGAGCGGCGGCTGCCGCTGATCTGCTTTGGGGTTTATAATGAGCCGCTGCCGCAAAACACCGAGAGCAACGCCCGGCCGCGGGGGAGCGATGCGGGTCTCGAGGGTATTACCCCTCGTTGGGGCCAGGAGCGTTACACCGAGGCCTTCGCCGAAGTGAAGCGCAATATCGGCAAGGGTGACATCTACCAGGCCAACCTGACCTTCCCGATTGATGCAGAGGCCTATGGCTCTTCCGAGGAGCTCTATGCGGCCTTGCAGGCGAAACAGGCAGTTGGCCACGGCGTTCTAGTCGAACAGGACGGGCTGCCGGACCTGTTGTCGCGCTCGCCGGAGCTGTTCTTCCGCACCGATGCGGAGGGCGTGATTGAGACCCGCCCGATGAAAGGCACTCAGCCGCGTAGCGACGATCCCGTCGAGGACGCCCGCCGCCGCGACTTCCTGCGCCAGGACGAGAAGAACCGCGCCGAGAACCTGATGATTGTCGACCTCTTGCGCAATGACATCAGCCGCGTGGCGCAGACCGGGTCCGTGCATGTGCCGGAGCTGTTTGCGGTGGAAAGCTACGCCACCGTGCATCAGATGGTGTCGCTGGTGCGGGCAAAATTGCGGCGTGATGCCGGGCTGGCAGAGATCTTTGCCGCTCTGTTCCCCTGCGGGTCCATCACCGGCGCGCCCAAGATCCGGTCGATGGAGATCCTGGCGGAGCTGGAGCCCTGGGCGCGCGACATCTATTGCGGCACCATTGGCTGGGCAGCGCCAGACGGGTCGTCCGAGTTCAACGTGGCGATCCGCACCCTGATGCTGGAGGACGGCCGCGCGACGCTCAATGTGGGTGGCGGCGTGGTTTGGGACAGCACCGCGGAATCGGAATATGAGGAAGCGCTATGGAAAGCCCGGTTCGCCCGCGTGACGCCGTCCAGAACGATCCCGCTTTCCGCCTGATCGAGACGCTGGGCTGGCATCCGGGCGAGGGGTTCCGGCACCTGCAGCCGCATCTGGCCCGGATAGGGCGCAGCGCGGCGGCGTTTGGCATTGCCTTTGATCCTGATGAGGCGCGGGCGGTTCTGGCCGGGGCCGCCGGAGATGCATCGCTGCGCTGCCGGCTGACGCTGGATGCGTCTGGCCAATTGGAACTGACCTCAGCGCCGCTGGGAAGCAGCCCCTCTGAATGGTGCTTCGGCATCGCGGACACCCGGCTGGACGCGGACGACATGTGGCTGCAGCACAAGACGACCCGGCGCGCGCTCTATGATACTGCACGCGCTGCGCTGCCAACGGGCGTGGATGAACTGCTGTTCCTGAACCAGCGCGGCGAGCTCTGCGAGGGGACAATCACGAACCTCTTTGTGACCTGTGCTGATGGCCGGATGGTGACGCCACGGCTTTCCTGCGGCCTGCTGCCGGGCATCCTGCGGCAGGTGCTGCTGGAGCGGGGGGAGTGCCAGGAGGCGGTTCTGGATCTGCAGGACCTGAAGCGTGCGCAAGCCATCCACATGGGCAACTCGCTGCGCGGGCTGATCCCGGTACGGCTGGTCTGACAGGCAGTGCTCCCGCGCACAACAGGCCCCCTGGCCGGCGCCAGCGGGCCGTTGACCTTGGGCCCTGCAGCGCACCTGACGGTGCGCTGCACGCCGCGCCGCAGGCGCGGCGCCTGGCCCAACGCTGAAGGTCCCGTCGCGGCAGCGGCGGGGTTGGGGGGGGCGGGAGATCCCCGATAGCGTGCGGAACCGCCGATTTCAGGTGTTCGTCCGCGCCGAAATGCCCCTGTTTGCTTGACAAGCGCGCTGCAACCTTGTGTACCACCCCGGACGAATTTAAGCGCCCGAATGCGCATTTCCCGAATGACGGTCCCCAAGGACCCGCGACCCGCATAACGAAAGGCCGAGCCATGCACGCCTACCGCAGCCACACCTGCGCCGAACTGAACAAATCCAACGTCGGTGAAACCGTCCGCCTGTCCGGCTGGGTTCACCGCGTCCGCGACCACGGCGGGTTGCTGTTCATCGACCTGCGCGACCACTACGGCGTGACCCAGGTGATGGCCGACCCGGACAGCCCGGTGTTTTCCGAGATCGAGAAGGTGCGCAGCGAATGGTGCATCCGGATCGACGGCAATGTCATGGCCCGCGACGAGAGCCTGGTGAACCCGAAAATCTCCACCGGTGAGATCGAAGTCTTCATCCGCGACATCGAAATCCTGGGCAAATCCGAGGAACTGCCGCTGATGGTGTTCGGCGAGCAGGAATACCCGGAGGAAACCCGCCTGCGCTACCGCTACCTGGACCTGCGCCGCGAGAAGATGCAGAAGAACATGGTGCTGCGCGCCAACATGATCCAGTCGATCCGCAAGCGCATGTGGGACATCGGCTTCAACGAATACCAGACCCCGATCATCACCGCCTCCTCCCCCGAAGGTGCGCGCGACTTCCTGGTGCCGTCGCGCCTGCATCCGGGCAAATTCTACGCGCTGCCGCAGGCGCCGCAGCAGTTCAAGCAGCTGATGATGGTGTCGGGCTTTGACAAGTATTTCCAGATCGCGCCCTGCTTCCGTGACGAGGACCCGCGCGCTGACCGTTCGCCCGCAGACTTCTACCAGCTGGACATGGAAATGTCGTTTGTGACCCAGCAGGACGTTTTTGACACCATCGCGCCGGTGATGGCGGGCGTGTTCGAGGAATTCGGGCAGGGCCGCAAGGTGGACGCCGCCGCCGACTGGCCGCAGATCTCCTACAAGGATGCTGCCAAATGGTATGGCACCGACAAGCCGGACCTGCGCAACCCGATCAAGATGCAGGACTGCTCCGAGCATTTCCGCGGGTCTGGTTTTGCGATCTTCGCAAACCTGCTGGAAAACGAAGGCACCGAAATCCGCGCCATCCCGGCGCCGACCGGCGGCTCCCGCAAGTTCTGCGACCGGATGAATAAGTTCGCCCAGGGCGAAGGCCTGCCGGGCATGGGCTATATCTTCTGGCGCGACCAGGGCGAGGGCATCGAGGCCGCAGGCCCGCTGGCCAAGAACATCGGCCCCGAGCGCACCGAGGCGATCCGGCAGCAGCTGGGCCTGGGCGTCGGCGACGCGGCCTTCTTCCTGGGCGGCAAGCCGAAAGCGTTTGAAGGCGTCGCAGGCAAGGCCCGCACCGTGATCGGCGAGGAACTGGGCCTGATCGACAAGGACCGTTTTGCCTTTGCCTGGATCGTCGACTTCCCGATCTACGAGAAGGACGAGGAAACCGGCAAGATCGATTTCGAGCACAACCCGTTCTCGATGCCGCAGGGCGGCATGGACGCGCTGCTGAGCGATCCGCTGGCCGTGAAGGGTTACCAGTACGATCTCGCCTGCAACGGTTATGAGCTGGTGTCCGGCGCGATCCGGAACCACAAGCCGGAGATCATGTTCAAGGCCTTCGAAATTGCCGGTTACGGCGAAGACGAGGTGAAGAAGCGCTTTGGCGGTATGGTCAACGCCTTCCAGTACGGCGCCCCGCCGCACGGCGGCTGCGCGGCCGGCATCGACCGCATGGTGATGCTGCTGGCCGATGAGGCCAACATCCGCGAGGTCATCATGTTCCCGATGAACCAGCGCGCCGAGGACCTGATGATGTCGGCACCGTCGGAGCCGCTGAGCGAGCAGCTGATGGAGCTGGGGCTGCGGGTGATTCCGCAGGATCAGTAACTGCCGCGAGGATTTTGTTGAGGCCCGGGTATTTGCCCGGGCCTTTTCCTTTGCCGCCGGGGCGCAGCCGGAATTCTGCGAAAATTCCGGCCAGCAACACAGGTGTTTTCCTGGCCGTTTTCCGCGCCGGAAATCGGTTTTCCGATAAGTTATATGGCAAACCGCGGAAACTTGCGTATCACTTGAAATTCACCTGTGGGCGGGGACGGTGATGCTCTAACCTGCAGGTGTACTGACAGTCCGGGGGCAAGCAGGGCCATGCAATTCGACGGCGATTTGGCTGAAATCCGTTTTGGTGCAGGGCTGTCGCCGCTGCTGCCGCCGCCGGCGTCGGCCGCAGACATGCTGGAGCGGCTGCAGGAAACAGATGTCATTGCACAGCGGTTTCCGGTGAGCAGGTTTGAAGACGTCGCTGCCGGTGTCCAGGAATACCGCCAGCTGCGGCGTGCGCGCAAAGAGCAGCAGGATGCAGCCGGGGCCGGGGCGGCTCAGCAAGCGTTCAAAAGCTCCCGCCGCTCCCAGAACCGCCTGCGTTTCGAATGGCATGGCCAGCGGCTGCTGCGCATGGTCCATTCCAGGGATGGCTTTCGGGAGAGACTGGCCCTGTTCTGGGCTGACCATTTCACCGCGCAGGGCAAGACCGGCGCCTGGCGGCATCTGGCTGCTCCTTATGCCGAGAGTGTGATCCGTCCTCATGTGGTGGGCCGGTTCGAGGACATGCTGATTGCCGCGGCTACCAGCCCGCTGATGCTGCAATACTTGGATCAGAGCCGCTCCTCCGGCCCCGGCAGCCGCGCAGCAGCGCGGCGCAAGCGGCTGAACGGGCTGAACGAAAACCTGGCCCGCGAGGTGCTGGAACTGCACACACTGGGAGTGGACGGGCCCTACAGCCAGGCAGATGTGCGGCAGCTGGCGGAACTGTTCACGGGGCTGAGCATCTCGAAAGAGGCAAGCTTCGTGTTCCGGCCGGGAATGACTGAGCCGGGGTCCGAAGCCGTTCTGGGGGGGACCTATGGCGGCGGCAAACCAAAGCTGGAACAGGTGCTGGAGGTCTTGCGCGACCTGGCGCGCCATCCCGCCACCGCGCGCCATCTCGCGCGGAAACTGGCGGTGCATTTTGTGTCTGACACGCCGGAGACGGCGCTGGTTGATCATATGGCTGCCCGCTACCTGGAATCGGACGGGGCGTTGCTGGCGGTTTACGAGGCGCTGCTGGAGCATCCGCAGGCCTGGGCGCCTGAACTGAAAAACGTGAAACCGCCGTTTGATTTTGTTGCCTCTGCCTGCCGGGCACTGGCCGTGCCAGCAGCCCGAATTGAGACATTCAAGCCCGGGCAGAAGAACCGCCTGCTGCTCGCGCCGCTGACGCCGATGGGGCAGCGATGGGAGTTTTCCAGCGGCCCGGACGGCTGGCCGGAGGCAGACACCGCCTGGATCACCCCGCAGGCGCTGGCCGCCCGGCTGCGCTGGACGATGGCAGCGCCGCGGCGGCTGCTGCAAGAGCTGCCGGATCCGCGGGACTTTGCGCAGAACGCCTTGGGCGGATACGCCAATGAGAGAGTCCGCTTTGCTGCCCGAGCGGCGGAAACCCAAGCCGAGGGGATCGGCCTGATCCTCTCTTCTCCCGCATTCCAGCGCCGCTGACAGGAGGATTTCCAGATGCAGATGACCCGACGTTCGCTTCTGGCCCGTTCCGCCGCCCTGGGCTGCTCGCTGGCGGCCAGCCCGCTGCTGACCCCGGTCACCTTTGCCGCTGCGCCCTGGGACACACGGCTGGTGGTGGTCATCCTGCGCGGCGGCATGGATGCGCTGGATGTGGTGCAGCCCTATGGCGACCCGGACTACGCCGGGCTGCGGCAGAGCTTGGCGGGCGGCCCGGCGGCGGGGGCTGCGGACCTGGACGGGTTCTACGCTTTGCACCCGGCGCTGGCACCGCTGCTGCCGCTGTGGCGGGCGGGCCAGCTGGGCTTTGTGCAGGCGGTTTCCACCCCCTACCGCGACCGGCGCAGCCATTTTGACGGCCAGGACCTGCTGGAGGCCGGTACCGCCGGGCCGGGCGAAGCGGAGGGGGGCTGGCTGAACCGGCTGTTGCAGCAGTTGCCGGGGGTGGAGGCGCGCACCGCCTTTGCCATCGGTCAGGAGCGGATGCTGCTGATGGAAGGCGGCGCGCCGGTCTCGCAATGGGCGCCGGGGGCCGGATTGGCGATGAGCCCGCAGGCGGAGCGGCTGGCCGGCCTCTTGATGGAGGAGGACCCGTTGTTCCATGCGGCCCTGAACGAGGCGCTGGAGCTGACCCGTCAGGATCTTTCACTGGACTTGGGTCAGGAGGATGGCAGCGGCGATGAGGGCGAGGATATGATGATGTCCATGATGACCGCGCCGAAGGGCAAGGCGCATCAGGAAGTTGCCGCCTATGCAGCGCAGCAGCTGCGCGGCGAGACCCGGATTGCGGCGTTCTCCATCAACGGCTGGGATACCCATCAGCGGCAGGCCAATGGCTTGAAAAATGCGCTGGGGCGGCTGTCGGAGGCCATTCTGACCCTGCAAAGCGGCTTGGGGCCGCAAGCCTGGGGGAAGACGGCGGTTGTGGCTGTCAGCGAGTTCGGACGCACCGTGCGGGAAAACGGCACCGGCGGCACCGACCATGGCACCGGCGGCGCGATGCTGCTGGCTGGCGGTGCCATCCGCGGCGGCCGGGTGCTGGGGCGCTGGCCGGGATTGGCGGAGACGGATCTCTATGACCGCCGCGACCTGATGCCGACCGCGGATGTGCGCGGCCAGCTGGCCTGGCTGCTGCACGGGCTGACAGGTGCTGGCAGGAGCGGTTTGCAGGCCAATGTTTTCCCCGGTCTGGACATGGGCGCAGACCCGGGCCTGCTGCTGTAGCAGTTAAAGTTCCTGACAGGGGGTGGTGCTCCCGCCGGTCCGGGCCCGAGGCCGCCAAGCGGCCCGGCGCAAGACGGGAGGCTGCGGGCGCGGGAAAACTGCGGATGCGAGTGATTTGGGGGAGCGCGGGAGTTGGGCCGGCGGTTACGGCGCCGCGGAGTGGCGGGTGCAGGCAGAAACCGGTGACAGATGTGCAGGCCGCGGGGCGTTTCCCGGCGGCTGCCGGAAAGAGCTGGACCTGCGGAGCGCCCGCTGGCGCCTAGCGCTTGCCGGTCTGCAGGATCAGGGTGCGGTCATGGGCCTTGCTGCTGCGGTTGCGGCGGATGGCGCGGGCCTCCAGCCGGACCTGGCCGTAAAGGACGATGATCAGCGTGGCGAGGGCGATAAGGCAGGCTTCGGCCATGTCAGATCGCCGCGCGGCGCTGCAGCCGCTCCTGCACCAGGCCGGCCAGCGTGGCGGCGTCCTGTGACAGCGGCTTGCCCTTCTGCCGTGACCGCGCCAAGCGGTCGGCGGCATCAGCCAGCGGCCTGTCGCCGGCACTGCGGGCAACACCTCCCAGGAATTGCGCCAGATAGGCCAGGGTCTTTTCCTCTTGCCCCATGTTCAGCACATCGGCGGCGTGGGCCATGTCGTCGCGGAAGGCGATCAGGTCCGGGATTACCGTTTCGTCGTCCAGCAGCCGTGGGCCGGAGGGCTGGCGGTCAGCGGGCATGCTGGACAGCACCGCCTGCTGGAAGGCCGCCAGCGAGGTGATCGGCTTTTCCAGGAAACCTGCAGCGCCGGCCTCAATCGCGGCCTCTGCCAGGCTGGGGTCGCCGGAGGTGGCAAGGATCACGCTGGGGCGCGGGCTGGCATCCGCCAGTTCGCGGATCAGGTCGAGGCCGGAGCCGTCCGGCAGCCCAACATCGGCGATCAGCACCGACGGGCGGTAGACCTGCAGATGGCGGCGGGCGGATTTCAGGCAATCGGCGCGGCGGATCCGTGCGCCGCTGCGCAGGCACAGTAGGCGCAGCGCCTCACAAGCAAAGCGGCTGTCCTCGACCACCAGGATGGTCAGCCCCAGAAGCGGGCGCCGGGTGGTGGGCAGGCGCTGGGCGGCAGCAAACAGTTCCGAATCGTCCATAACGTATCCTCCTTGCGGGATATGTTCTGACGCTAGGGATTCGAGGCTAATTACTCGTTAACGCAGCGCGCGCCGGTGCCCGCAGGCCTCTGCCGTGCGGATTGGCGCACTTGCCGCGGCGCAGCAAAGCCCCCATAACCGCAGCGTAGGAATGTTTGTGAGAGGAGCACAACAGAGATGATCGGCCGCTTGAACCATGTTGCCATTGCTGTCCCCGACCTGGAGGCCGCCTCGGCGCAATACCGCAACGCGCTGGGCGCCAAGGTGGGCGACCCGCAGGATGAGCCGGATCACGGCGTCACCGTGGTGTTCATCGAACTGCCCAACACCAAGATCGAGCTGTTGTATCCGCTGGGAGAGAACTCCCCCATCAACGGCTTTCTGGAAAAGAACCCGGCCGGCGGCATCCACCATGTCTGTTACGAGGTCGAGGATATCCTGGCGGCCCGCGACCACCTGCAGGCCGAAGGCGCGCGGGTGCTGGGCTCTGGCGAGCCGAAGATCGGCGCCCATGGCAAGCCGGTTCTGTTCCTGCATCCCAAGGATTTCAACGGCTGCCTGGTGGAACTCGAAGAAGTTTGACGCTATGAGCACCCTGTCCCGGCTGCGGGGCAGGGCAATTCCGGGAGATCAGGGAAATGGGCATTACATCCGCAATCGTGCTTTATGCGGTGATCTGGTTCATGACCTTCCTGGTGATCATCCCAATCCGGCTGGAGACCCAGGGCGACAAGGGTGAAGTGGTGCCCGGCACCCATGCAGGCGCCCCGGAAAAGCACTTCCTGAAGCAGAAGGCCTGGATCACCACCGGCGTCGCCGCAGTGCTGTGGGCTGTCATCTGCGCGATCATCATCTCCGGCGTGATCTCTGTGCATGATTTCGACTGGATGGGGATGATGCCGGAACAGCAGTGATCTGCGCCAGCACCTGATAAAAGGCAAGACAGCAGACCCTCCCAACCAGTCCGGGAGGCATTGATATGCCTCAGGACCGGTTGGGCATGGCGCCGCGCTGGCTCGCGGCGCGGTTGCGGCCAGCCCGGCGGGCTGGAGCGGGCCGGGGTGCCAGTACCAGGTGAGAAGACTTAGCAGTGTCCGCAAGCCGTGTTGATCAGTTAATCGGGGCTATGTTGCTACTGCTCACATTTGGTGTGAAAAATACTCGGGAATGCAAAGCCGGGGGTTCCATGGAGATCGTATTGGGCGCGCTGATGGATTACATCCATCAGAAAATGAAAAGGCAGCGAATTCTGAAGTTCTCTCTTCTGGCGCTAATCTTTTTTGCGGGATGCGGTTTCGCTTACATTGGCTGGGCAGCACGTTGCGTCCCTGAGGTTGATCCGATTTTTAAGCAGAAACCTTTGATGTGCCTCGGCAAATGAAGCGCCATCAATGCGCTCCGGGAGCCGTTGAATCAGCCAGCAAGATTTGCGGACACAACAAAAGCTTTTCTGCTGAGAAGCGCTTGAGGGGCAGGGCTGCCCCTCAAGGCGCTATCGCAAGTGTATTGCGGCCTCTACCGCGTCAAGGCTGAACCGCGCGTGCCGCGCGGCGGCTGGCGCCGGCCTTGACCCGGCGCAGGCCGGAGAGGGCGGCGCTGGCCTAGCGGCGGGCCAGCGCGTGGTAGATGTGGGTGAAGGTGGCAGCGCCCAGGATCGGGATCACCAGGTTCACCAGCGGCACCGACAGCGGCACCGCCATCAGAGTCCCGGCAGCCCAGATGGTGGTGGAATGGCGGCGGCGCAACTTCTTGGCCTCAGCAGTGCCGACGCGGCGCGCGGCAGCGAGGGTGAAGTATTCACGGCCCAAGAGGAAGCCATTGAGGCCCCAGAAGATGAACAGCGCCGCGGGCGGGAACATCACATAGAGGAACAGCGCAAGGATGTTGGCCGCGATCAGCAGGCCAAGGAAATTCACCGTGTCCTTGACCGCGTCCCAGAACGGCACCTTGGCCGCCGGGGGCAGGGCCGGGTAGTGCTTGTCCTCCACCGCCTGGGCGACTTCCTCCAGGAACATCGAGGTGATGGCGGAGGCCACCGGCACCATCAGGAAGACCGACAAGAACAGCATGAAAAACAGCGAGCCGAACGACAGGAGGTCGTCGAGCCAGGTGACTTCGCCCAGGACCGGCAGCGTGGCCTCAGGGCCGACAAGCCATTGGATCAGCATCAGGAAGCCCGCGTAGGCCGCGATCAGCAGGGCAATGGTCAGCCCCAGCCCCAGGAACAGCACCTTGCGGAAGCGCGGGTCGCCGGTCTGGCCGAGGGTCTTGAAAAAGGCGGTGAAGATCATGCGCTCATCCAGGTTGTGATGGCCTCAAGGTCCGGGCGCGGGCGCTCCGGCGGGGCGGAGCTTTCGGTGGCGATGTGGATGATGCCGGCGATGCGCTCGTTCTCTGCGAGGCCAAAGGCGGCTTCGCAGAAGCCCCTGTCATGGCTGGCCCAGCCGGTCAGCCAGTTGGCACCCCAGCCGGCAGCCAGCGCTGCGTTCAGCAATGCCAGGCAGACGGCGCCGGCAGAATAGGTCTGCTCAATGGCGGGCACCTTGGGGCTGTCCTTCTGCACCTCGACCACCACCACCGCCAGCTGGCCTTGGTCGAACTGGCTGCGGCCCTTGGCGGTATCCTCCGGGCTTTTGCCAAGGCGCTGGCCGCATTCCTCTGTCAGCTCCGCTAGCCGCGCCATCGCGGGCTGCTCTACCACGACAAAGCGCCAGGGCTCCAGCTTGCCATGATCGGGGGAGCGGGCGGCGGCGGTCAGGATCGGCAGCAGCTCTTCGCGCGAAGGTGCTGGCGCTACCAGCGTCTTGGCCGGGCGGGAGCGGCGCGACAGCAGAAAATCAAGGGCTGCGTCATTGCGTGCAGGCATATGTGAAACCTTTTTACATCTGTTGCTGCCTATCTCGGCAGCTGGGGGTGTTTTTTCAAGAGCCAACGGGCCTTGCGAACCATCTGTGCCGGAAATGCAGCAGGCGGCGGGGCTTGGGTTTCGCTGTGCGGGTGATAGCTGCGGGAGGGCAGCAAAGTCTATGGCTTTTGCCGCCGGCACAGGGCATGTGTTGCTGCATGGGGAAGCCAAGAAAGAAAGACCTGCCGGATCTGAGCCATATGTGCGTTACGGGTGCAGAGATAGCATTGCGCGCGACGCCCAAGGCGGCGCGCAATGCCATCGTGGAGGCAGAGGGCGCACTGAAGGCCTCTGTCACCGCGGCGCCGGAAAACGGCAAGGCAACCGAAGCCATCCGCAGCCTGCTGGCCGCGGCGATGGGCACCGCGGCGTCGAACCTGGAATTGCGCCGCGGCGCAACTTCCCGGGACAAGGTGTTCGTCTACACCGGGCCAGGCTGAGGATCAGAGCCTGAGCGTTAGTCTTCGCCCACCAGCCGGTAGACCCCTTCTGGCAGGTCAAGGGCGGCGGCCAGGTCCCGCACCATCAGGTGCGAGAGGGTGATTTTCTGCACGCTGTCGGTGCGCGGGTCGTATTGCTCGACCGTGACGCATTCGGCGAAGGAATTGATGGTTACATCCTCGTTGAGCGGAGTGTTGTTCTCGTCAACAAGGGTGATGACCGTCGAGTCGAATTCATGTTCGATGGTAAACATGCCCCCAGCCTGCACTGCGCGCGACCTGCTGGCAAGGCCTTGCAATTGCTGGCGATCATTCCAATGTAACGGCGAACTTCCGCCGCCGGGCAATTGCCATCCCCGGGGCTTGCGCGATAATGTGCGGACGACTGTCAAAAGGATGTGCCATGCGCCGTTTTCTGTGTCTGATTGCCCTGACTGCCAGCGCCTGCAACATGGTGGTGGAACCGGGTCCCCAACCTGTCGGGACCGCGCCGCAGCAGCCGGTGCAGGGGCTGGCGCCGGGTGAGGCCAGCAGTGCCTTTGCCGCTGTCACCCGCCGGGTGGAGCCGGTGGCAGAACGCGAATGCCGCAGCCGCACCCAGGGCCTGAACTGCGATTTCCTGATCCGCATCGATCCGAACCCGAACGCCGCCCCCAACGCCTACCAGAGCCTCGACCGCAACGGCCGCCCTGTGATCACCTTCACCCGGCGGATGCTGGGGCAGATTGCCAATCATGACGAGCTGGCCTTTGTGATGTCGCATGAGGCAGCCCACCACATCCGCGGCCACCTGGCGCGGCAGGCGCAGAACTCTGCGCTGGTCAGCGTCGGCGCCGGGCTGATCACCGCGCTGGCGGGGGGCGGGTCTGCCAGCGTGTCAACCGCGCAGGATATCGGCGGCTTTGTCGGCGCCCGCACCTATTCCAAGGATTTTGAGCTGGAGGCGGATGAGCTGGGCACCATCATCACCCACAAGTCCGGCTACCGGCCCAGCGTCGGCGTGCGCTTCTTCAACCGCTTGCCGGATCCGGGCGACCGGTTCCTCGGCACCCACCCGGCCAACCCGGACCGGGTGCGGGTGGTGCAGGCGACAATCGACCGCAACAACCTGAACTGACCGTGGCTGCCAGGGACACCTCCGCCCCCGCGCTGGAAAAGCTCGGCGTGGTGCTGACGGACCGCGGCTCAAAATACGCGGTCACCGGCGCGCGGGTGACCTCGCGCGAGGAGGTGGATGCGGTGCTGGCGGAGCTCAAGACGGACCGCGCCTATGCCAAGGCCACCCACAACACCTGGGCGGCGATGCTGCCCGCGGGCGGGCTCAAGGCCGACGACGGCGAAAGCGGCGCCGGCATGGTGATCCTGCGGATGATGGAGCGCGAGAGGCTGCAGGACCACGTCATCATCGTTACCCGCTGGTATGGCGGCAAGAAGCTGGGCGGCGACCGTTTCCGCCGTGTGCAGGACGCGGTGCGCGCCTACCTCGACCACCGCAGCGGCAAACCTGCGTGAAAATTCCCTCCGGTTGACCTGAGTCAAATCCGCGCCCGGCCCCGGCCGCTAAGCTGCCCCGGCAATGCATGATTACGGGGTATGCGCGATGACCGCCGAAGCTGACCTGAAAACCCACGCCGAACTGTTCGACCGGATGGCCTGCTCCGTCGGGCTGGACCTGGAGGAGGAGGCCGTTTCCGGCACCCTGCGCTTTGACGAGATTGCCGAGGCGGTGCTGCGCTGCACCCGCTGCGGCGGTGTCGGCGCCTGCCGCAAATGGCTGGCAGAGGGCCAGCGCCCGGGCGCTGATGCCCCGGATTTCTGCCGCAACCGCGATCTGCTCGGCTATCTGAACGAAAGCCACGCGTAACAGGAGCTGATGCCATGCAGCCGCTGGGCGATCCCCTTTACCATCTGCGCCTGATGGCCCGGATGGGCCAGGCCACGGGCGTTGACCTGTCCGCCGCCTTTGCCTCCGGCGCCATCAGCCACGAGGACTGGGCGGCGATGATCACCCGCTGCCGCGGATGCGATGCGCCCGCGCAGTGCGAGGCCTTTCTGGATGCCAATACCCGCGCCGATGCGCCGATGCCCGGCTGCCGCAATGCGGACCAGCTGATGCAGCTGAAGGGCCGCGGCGCATGAAGGACATGGCAGCGGAGGCAGAGGGCCTCGGCAATATCTTCCGCCACCTGTGGCTGCTGCGCGCCGTGTCAGAGGCCGCAGGAGTCGATCTGGACGCGGCGGTGAAAGCTGGCCGCCTCAGCGGGCTGGACTATGCCCGAATGGTCACCAGCTGCCGCAGCGCCGGCTGCAGCAAGTCCTGTGCCCTGTGGCTGTCCGCCCGCCGCGATGACGCGCCCGCAGTGCCGGAGTTCTGCCCCAGCGCCGGTGTCTTCAAGCGGCTGATGCCCGCCTCCTGACCCTAGAGCTTGGAATGGCTGCCGTCGCAGAGCGGCTTCTTGCCCGAGTGCTTGCAGCCGCAGAAGAACACTTTGCCGTCCTTCTCGGCCTTATACTTCACCGGCTCGAAATCCGTGCCCTTGTGCGAGCCATCGCAGAACGGCTGCCGCGAGGACTTGCCGCAGGCGCACCAGAAATAGGTCTTTCCCTCTGTCACCTCGACGGGGAAGGGGGCTTTCTGGGCGATGTCCGGAGTGTCTGACATGGCTGGGCGTTCTCCCTGGCTGGTTGCGGTTGGGGGAGAGCGTAGCAGGGAATTGGCGCGAGGGGAGGGGGGATTGCCTGTGGCTCCGAGAGACAGTGCGCTTAGACAGGAATTTCGCAAATCAACTATACTTTGGTCGCTACAAAAACGTCGGATGAGTGATCGATCTTTGAGGAGACGTAATTGCGGTCAGCATTTTTAAGAGAAGTATAAGTGTTGAAATCCTTCAAGACCGTTGCTGCCAAGTCTCGCCGCATAGGAAGTGAGTTTCCGTCTCCCCGCAAGCTGAGAAACTTTGCTTCTTCGCCCTTTTCTATACTGGCGGTTTCGTATGCGGCGCTAATGTCGTGTTGCGCTGAAATGATTTTTGGTTTCAGGCTCTCGCGGAGAGTTGCATGCCGATCGTAAACAGCGGCGATGAAAGAGCGAATAAGCCATTTCATGTCTATTTTTTCTTCAGTGACTTTTTCAAGCTCAACTCTCAAGCCTTTTTTTACCTGGCTTGACTGTCTGAATTTTTGAAGGTCTAGCCATGGAGAAACACCATATCCAAAGCCATCTTTAGTTAGGTTGCCTTCGTCATTTTGGCCGAAGTCAGTCTTGGCTCCGATTGAAAAACCTCCGAGCGGTAGGTCACGGTGCTGAGCGTAGTTCCGAAGCGCAGCGCAAATCCGGTAACTAAAGTTATTATCAAAGGCTGAGGTGCGAGCTTGGTTGTTGACTTGCGAAACGCTCGAAAGGCTTGAGGCGTGAGACAGGATCCTGTTCGCCTGGTCATCGTAACTTTGGTATGCAGTCAGGATCGTTATAATGCGAACATTAAAACGGCGTCTTACCTTGCTGAAGAATTTACTCAACTCTACTTCACCGTGAAGATCAGTGTATGCATATTCCAAGCTTGACTTTAAGAGGTCTTCTTCAAAGTCAAGGAAGGACTGTGCTAACACCTGAAACAATTCTTCCAGTTCCAATGCAGCGACAACTGCGGTAATGGAATCATTCAGCTTTTGGTACTGCTGCGTATCAATAGAAAAACTTCCTCCACCGTAGAATTCCTCAGCTAAACAGAGAGGTTGTTGTTCAAGGATAACGGGGCGCGCAGTTTTTCTCGCTTTTCTCCGTGACCTTTTCAACGTGTCGTTCCCCACAGGTCATACTCTCCCGCCTCGTCAACTTCAACGGTCACCAGATCCCCCACCTGCAACCCGCCCGTTCCCTCATCAATGAACAGGTTGCCGTCGATCTCCGGCGCATCGGCCTTGGTGCGGCAGGTGGCGATGCCGTCTTCGTCAATGTCGTCCACGATAACCTGCATCGTTTGGCCAACCTTGGCCGCCAGCTTGGCCTCGGAGATCGCCTGGGCCTTCTCCATGAAGCGTTCCCAGCGCTCCTGCTTCACCTCTTCCGGCACGTGGTCCGGCAGGTCGTTGGAACGCGCGCCGTCGACGTTTTCGTATTTGAAGCAGCCAACCCGGTCCAGCTGCGCCTCGTCCATCCAGTCGAGCAGGTGCTGGAACTCCGCCTCTGTCTCACCCGGGAAGCCGACGATGAAGGTGGAGCGCAGGGTGATATCGGGGCAGGTCGCGCGCCAGGCGTTGATCTCGTCCAGCGTCTTGGCGGCGGCGGCGGGGCGGGCCATGCGGCGCAGCACGTCCGGGTGGGCGTGCTGGAAGGGGATGTCCAGGTACGGCAGCAGCGCGTTGTCCGGGTCCGCCATCAGCGGGATCAGCTCACGCACATGCGGGTAGGGGTAGACATAGTGCAGCCGCACCCACAGGTCCTCTGCCGGGGCCAGCTTGCCCAGCTCTCGGGACAGGTCGAGGATATGGCTGCGCACCTCTTCCCCCTTCCAGAGGTGGCTTGAGTACTTGCGGTCCAGCCCGTAGGCAGAGGTGTCCTGCGAAATCACCAGGAGTTCGCGCACCCCGGCCTCAACCAGCTTCTCCGCCTCGCGCAGCACCGCGTGGACCGGGCGCGACGCCAGTTTGCCGCGCATGTCCGGGATGATGCAGAACTTGCACTTGTGGTTGCAACCCTCTGAAATCTTTAGGTAGCTGAAGTGCCGCGGGGTGAGTTTCACACCGGCTGCGGGCAGCAGATCCACGTATGGGTTCGGGCTGGGCGGCACCGCGGAATGCACCGCGTCCAGCACCTGTTCATACTGGTGCGGGCCGGTGACCGCGTGGATACGCGGGTGATGCTCGCGGATGTAGTCCGGCTCGGCGCCGAGGCAGCCGGTCACGATCACCTTGCCGTTCTCCTTCAGCGCTTCGCCAATGGCTTCCAGGCTTTCGGCCTTGGCGCTGTCGAGGAAGCCGCAGGTGTTGACGATCACCGCATCGGCGCCGGCGTAATCGGCCGAGATGCCATACCCTTCCGCGCGCAGCCTTGTCAGGATCCGCTCGCTGTCCACCAGCGCCTTGGGGCAGCCGAGCGACACCATGCCGAGGGTCGGCTGGCCGTCACGGGGCGCCTCACGGAACTGCGGTTCCGGGGCAAGGTCAGGGCGGAGGCTGGGCGGGTTGCTGGACGGGGTACTGGTCATGCGCGCGCATATATCAGGAATGCGGCAGGAGGCAAGGAAAACGGAGGGTGCCGGCCGTGCACCGCCTGTACACCCCCTGTGCACCGGGGAGGTGCATTTTCGCCGGATGTGCCGGGGTTCGGTGTTGAAGGCGGGGCGCCAAAGCCCGTAGCCTGCACCAAAGCGGATTTGAATGACGAGAGCAATTGATGCGTGACGAGACCCAAACGCCGGAGGCCCCGGCCGCCCCGCAGCGCAAGCTGACCCCCGCCAACGAGAACCCCTGGTATGTGCTGATGACGCTTTATGGGGAGCAGGAGGGAGAGAAGGTTGATTGGGACTTGCACGACCGCAACGCCGGTTTGTGGAACGCTTACTTATCAAACTCCGTCTCTTCGAAAGCCCGTGATCAGGCTGCATTTCTTTTTCCCAAAGTGCCTCCGAGAGATGCTCATCATCTGGCGCGGAAAGAGGTTAGAAAACTGTTCACTCGTGAATACATTTTGAGAAACGGTCGAGAATACCGTTCACACGAGCCACCCGATCCGGGTGAACCGATCGATTTAAGAGGCGTTCACTTCAGGAGAACATTCTGCGCTTCGCAGATGTTTCTGCCAAAAGTGTGCGAATTTGGTAAATCACAGTTTGAGCGCGGACTAGAAGCGGAAAGGTCGGTTTTTGAGAAGGGTTTAATTTGTGACGAAATTGTTTCCAATGGTACTTCAAGCTTCTCGAACTCGTACTTTGGTGGGGATGTATCTCTTGATGACTGCGTTTTCGAAGAGGGGCTTTCTTTAGAAGGTGCTGATGTGACCGGTCTTTTCTCAGCGCGCAGAATCTCTGTTTGCAAGTCGTTTTCGGCAGAGGGAGTAAAATTTCGTGGCAAGGCTGATTTTGATCGAGCTGAGTTCTTTCAAGCAAGCTTTTGGAACGCACAATTTTTGAGCGAGAGTGAGTTTGTAGCTGTTAAGTTTATGGGGCATAGCGAATTTGGACGATCCAAGTTTGAAATGAATGCCGACTTTCAACAATGTGAATTTGAGCTTGGAGCAGCATTCTCAGCAACGGAGTTCTTAGGTGAGGCTTGCTTTAGAGCGGCAGTGTTTGAAAATGCGGTGAGCTTCACAACTGGAAAGTTTTGTAGCCGAGCCGAATTTGGGGAAGTCAAGTTTCTGGGGGCATCTCCTCAAAATACTCTCCCAGGAACCGTACTAGGGGAAGTGCGATTTGAATCAGTCGATTTCCAGGCACCAGTAAATTTTGGCTATGCACAGTTCGTCCACGAGTATCCCCAATTCGTTGGTGCAACATTCGAACAGCAAGTTAGCTTTTCTGCTGACGCAGAGAATTGGCCGCGGCGAACAACGCAGTGTTTTTTACAGGCCAAAGAGTCTTGCGCCACCATCCGCCACCTCCTCGCCAAACAAGGCCTCCCCGAAGACGAACACTTCTTCTTCCGCCGCGAAATGCACTTTGCCGGCAAGATCGGCCCCATCTGGCAGCGGCTGCCCTATCTGCTGTTTGGCCTGTTCTCGGAATACGGCTATTCCATCCTGCGGCCCACGCTGTGGCTACTGGGTGTCTGGGCCTTGGGCTTTGCCGCTTTTTGGGGCTATTTCTCCGGCTGCTGCGTGCCGGCGCCGGACAGCGTGATCGAACGCCCGATGGGATCGGCGATGGCGCTCAGCTTCTCCAACCTGTTTCCGCTGTTCGGGTTCGGGCGGACGTTCCTGCTGGAGGAATTGAAGGCGCTGCCCGCAGTCCTGCAGTTCTTCTCCGGCGTCCAGACTGTCGCCAGCCTGCCGCTTTTGTTCTTCCTCGGCTTGGGCCTGCGGCAGCGGTTCCGGTTGCGCTGACCAACAGCCGCAAACGCGCAAAGCTTTGATGCCGTGCGGGGGCTTCGTGCATTGCACCCGCACGCCCACGCGGTAAGCTGCGCAAAACCCATTGGGGAACATGGGGCAAGGCATAAAGGAGCGGGATGATGAAGCTGATATTCCGGGTGGTGACGGCGCTGGTGCTGACGGTGGTCTTGCTGGCGGCGCTGGTGCTCTTGCTGCCGGGCGAGAAGATCGCGCGGCTGGCAGCGGATCAGCTGGAGACACAGACCGGGCGCAAGCTGGATTTTGGCGGCAAGGTGCGCTTCACCTTCTGGCCCACGCTGGGCGTCAAGGCCGATGCGGTGACGCTCTCCAATGCGGATTGGGCCGGGCCGGAGCCGCTGCTGCGGGCGGAGCGGCTGACCATCGGGGTTTCCGCCGCCGAGCTGATCCAGGGCGATGTGCGGGTCACCGAGGTCTCTGCCATCCTGCCGCATCTCAATCTGGCAACCAATGCCGAGGGTGTTGGCAACTGGGTGATGGGCGGCAGCGGCGCGGCGGCGGGCGGCTCGGGCACTGCAAGCGGTGGTGCGCTGCCGTTGCGGATCGAGGCGGTGGAGCTGACCGGGGCCTCGCTGCGCTATGCGGCCTACGGCGAAGCGCCGGTGGAGATGAAGAACATCGACCTCAGCCTGTTGTGGCCGGACCCGGCGGGCACCGTGAACGCCAAGGCCACCCTGCGCCCGGCGGGGGAACCGGTGGAGGTGAACGCGGAGATCGGCACCTTTGCAGCCTTCCTGGCGGGGGAGGTTTCGTCGGTTGGCGCAACCATCACGGCACCGGGCGGCAAGGGGCGGTTTGACGGCCACGCCGGTATCAATGGCGAGGCCAGCGGGCGGCTGACCTTTGGGGCAGAGGATGCGCTGAAGACCGGCGTGGCGCTGGGGGTGTTCCTGCCGGATGCGCTGGCGCAGAAGGCGGTGTTTGGCGCCGATGTGACCTATACCGCCGACGGGCGGCTGTCGATGCGGGACCTGGCGCTGGAGCTGGGCGCCAACCGGCTGACCGGTGCCGCGGATGTGGAATTCAGGGACCGCCCCAATATAACCGCGCAGCTGCGGGGCGGGGCGCTGGATTTCACGGCCTTTGCGGGCAGCGCTGGCGGCGCGGGCAGCGGCACCTCCGGCAGCAGCGGCTGGCCGGAGGACGTGATTGACGCCTCGGCGCTGGGGCTGGCGGATGCGGTGGTGGACCTGACGTTTGACAGCCTGCGCACTGGCGGGGTGAACCTTGGGGCCAGCAAACTGAACCTGACGGTGGAGCGCAGCCGCGCGGTGCTGAAATTTCTGCCGGCGGCGATGTTCGGCGGCCAGGTGCAGGGGCAGCTGGTGGCCAACAACCGAAACGGCCTGTCGGTGGCGGGCAAGATGACCTTCACCGGTATCCGGCTGGAACGCGCGCTGGGTGAAACCGCGGGCTATGACCGGCTGAATGGCGAGGCGCTTGGCGAACTGGAATTCCTCGGCTCCGGCAACTCGGTGGCGGCCATCATGCGCTCGCTGAGCGGCAAGGGCTGGCTGGAGGCGGGCAAGGGCTTCTTCACCGGGTTCGACCTGGAGCAGCTGATGCGCTCCGGCGGCAATGGCGGCAGCACCGTGTTCGACCAGCTGACCGCGAGCTACACGATCGAAGGCGGCAACCTGCGCAACGAAGACTTGCTGGTGCTGCTCAAGGGGTTCCGGGCCGAAGGTAAGGGCCGGATCGGGCTGGGGGCGCGCGACATCGACTACTTGTTCACACCGCAGCTGGTGCGGGCGGGCCGCGATCAGGTGCTGACCATTCCGGTGCGCATCCGCGGCAGCTGGGACAATCCGGACATCCGCCCGGATTTCAGCCAGGCGCTGCAGCCGAAGATCGAAGAGATCGAGCAGGAAGCCAAAGACCGGGTGCGCCAGAAACTGGCTGAGGAGCTGGACCTGGAAACCGAAATCGCGCCCGAGCAGGACCTGAACGATGTGCTGAAACAGCGGATCGAACAGGAAGCCCGCGACCAGCTGCTGCGCCTGCTTGGCGGCGATTGACCCATTGGGCCGGCGGCCGGGTCAAGGAAGGCCGCGCGGCCTCCGGGCGCAGCCCGGCGCGTCCTTGACGCGGTTGCAGGCGTCTTAAACTGGGGAACGCGCATCTAAGGGCAGAGCTGCCCTTAGGTCGCTTCTCAGCCAAAAGAAAAGCGCCCGCCAAAGGCGGGCGCGGATCGCCTGCGAAAGCAGGCGAAATCCCTCATGTGAACCGGGATCAGATGGTCTGGTCGTAGTCGCCCACCAGCGGTTCAGTGCGGATCACCGCGTCGATATCGGCAAAGATCGCCCGCATCTCCGCCTCGCTTTCGGAGCTTTCGCAGACCACCACCAGGTTCGGCGTGTTGGACGATGCCCGCACCAGCCCCCAGGAGCCGTTGTCCAGGATCACCCGGGCGCCGTTCACGGTGACAACTTCCTTGATCGCCCGGCCTGCGAATTGCTCGCCCGCCTCATGCTTGGCAACCAGCTTCTGCACCAGCCGCTCCAGCACGGCGTATTTCTCGGTGTCGGCGCAGTAGGGTGACATGGTCGGGGTGGACCAGGTCTTGGGTAGCGCCTTGCGCAGATCGGACATCGACATATCCGGGTTGCGGTCCAGCATCTTGCAGACCTCAACCGCGACCCGCATGCCGCAGTCGTAGCCGCGGCCAACGGGCTCAGCCAGGAAGTAGTGGCCGGACTTTTCGAAACCGGCCAGCGCGCCGATTTCCTTCACCCGCCGCTTCATGTGGCTGTGGCCGGTCTTCCAGTAGTCCGCCGTCACACCGTTCTTCTGCAGTTCCGGGTCGGAGGCGAACAGGCCGGTGGATTTCACATCCGCCACAAAGGTGGAGTTCGGATAGAGCTTGCTGAGATCGCGGGCCATGATCACGCCCACCTTGTCGGCAAAGATCTCCTCGCCCTCGTCATCAACCACGCCGCAGCGGTCGCCGTCGCCGTCAAAGCCAAGCGCCAGATCGGCGCCGGAAGCTTTCACGGATGCCGACATGTCGTGCAGCATCTCCATGGCTTCAGGGTTGGGGTTGTAATGCGGGAAGGTGTAATCGAGCTCGTTGTGGCTCTCGACCACCTCGACGCCGATGCGTTTGAACAGCTCCGGCGCAAAGGCCGAGGCGGTGCCGTTGCCGGTGGCGCAGACCACCTTGAGCGGGCGGGACATTTTGAAACCGCCTGCCAGGTCGTCCAGGTAAGCTTCCTTGACGCCCTCCACGAACTCATAGGAGCCGCAGGGGGCAGGCTGGCCTTCGCCGTTCAGCACGATGTCGCGCAGTTCGCCCATTTCGTCCGGGCCATGGGTCAGCGGGCGGTCAAAGCCCATCTTGACGCCGGTCCAGCCGTTGGGGTTGTGGCTGGCGGTGACCATGGCAACCGCGGGCACATCCAGGTGGAACTGGGCGAAATAGGCCATCGGCGACAGTGCCGGACCGATGTCCTTCACCTGGATGCCGGCCTGCATCAGGCCCAGGATCAGCGCGTTTTTGATCGCCAGCGAATAGTCGCGGTAGTCGTTGCCGACCGCGATCACCGGGTCGATCCCGCGCTTGCGCATCTGGGTGCCGAGGCCCAGGCCCAGGGCGGTCATGCCGGGCAGGTTGATCTCTTCCGGGTATTTCCAGCGCGCATCATATTCGCGGAAGCCCGTCGGCTTGATCATCGCGTCGCGCAGAAAGCTCCAGGTGTTCGGGGTCACCTCGGACAGCGGTTTGGTCATGTTGAAAATCTCTTTTTAGGTCAAATACGGATCGGGTCGGCCTTGGCCAGCGCGTCAAAGCGCATCAGGCTATCGATCAGCTGCGGCATCTGGTCGAGGTAGATCATGTTCGGCCCGTCGGACGGTGCATTGTCCGGGTCCTGATGGGTCTCGATGAAGACCGAGGCGATGCCCAGCGAGACCGCTGCGCGGGCCATCAGCGGGGCAAACTCGCGCTGGCCGCCGGTGGAGCCGCCCTTGCCGCCGGGCTGCTGCACCGAATGGGTGGCGTCCATCACCACCGGATAGCCGCCCTGTGCCATCTGCGGCAGCGAGCGCATGTCGGCCACGAGTGTGTTGTAGCCAAAGGAAGTGCCGCGCTCGGTCAGCAGGATGTTGGTGTTCCCGGTGCTTTCGACTTTGGCGACCACATTGGCCATGTCCCAGGGCGCCAGGAACTGGCCTTTCTTGATGTTCACCGCCTTGCCGGTGTTGCCCGCAGCCAGCAGCATGTCGGTCTGGCGGCACAGGAAGGCCGGGATCTGGAGGATGTCGACGGCCTCAGCCGCCACAGCGCATTGTTCCTCTGTGTGGACATCGGTCAGCACCGGCACGCCGAATTCGCGGCGGATGGTGTCCAGCACCTTCAGCCCCTCGTCAATGCCAAGGCCGCGCTTGCCCGACAGCGAGGTGCGGTTGGCCTTGTCGTAGGAGGCCTTGAACACGAACTGGGCGCCTGCCTTGTCGCAGGCTTCCTTGAGCTGCCCGGCAATCATCCGGGCGTGGTCTTCGGTTTCCAGCTGGCAGGGACCGGCGATGAAGGTCAGCGGACGGTCATTGCCAACGGTGAGGCCGGCGATATCGATGTTTTTCATGGGTACCCGATGGCTTTACGATGAGACCTGCTCCCGCAGGATGGACGCGGTGAGCGAACACATCAGGTAAATACCGGAAAAGATCAGGAATGCCAAAACGGTATTCTCGAACTTGCGCGGATAGGAGGGCTCGTCGCTGGCAACCGGTTCCACCGCGGTGGTCAGGTAACGGACCTGGCGGTTGGCCTCCAGCCGGGTGGTTTCCACTTGCTGCAAGGCCGATTGCAGCATCAGGTCGCGGGTGGCGAGGTCGGCCTGCGCCATCTGGATCTGGATGCGCAGGTTGGCAAGCGAGTTTTCGCCGGCCGAGGCATCGACCATCCGGTTGTTGAGGCTGGAAATGACCGCCTCCAGCCGCCGGATGTCGGCCTCTGCGCCGCTGACCTTGGCCCGGTTGGGGCGGGCGTTGTCCTGAAGCGCGGCCAGCTCCAGCCGTTTTTCCTCCAGCTGGATTTCAAAGGTGCTGATCTGGGTGCGCAGCGAGGCCACTACGCCCTCGGGATCGAGGACGGCGCCCTGCTGCTGCAGCACCACCAGCCGTTCCTGCGCCGCGCGGCGCTGGGCCTCGGCGTCAAGCAGGGCCTGCTCCGCTTCGGACATCTGGTCGGCGCGCTTCTGCTGCGAGAGGTTGTTTACCTTCTCCTGTGCATAGGAAATCAGCTTGCGCGAGAACTCCGCCGCCACTTCGGGGTCCGCGGCAGACACCTCCATCCGCACCACGCCCTCGGTCGGGTCGTAGCCAATCTTCACATTGCGGTTGTAGGTGGCATAAGCCTCCTCGTTGGTCGGATTGCTCTCCAGCCGCTGGATCGGGTCCAGCCATTCCTGGGTGAAATGCGCCTTGAAGCCGACTTCGTCGTCGAGCCGCAGCATCGCCTCTTTCGACATCAGGTAGCTTTGCACCGCGATTGAATCCTGGCTGGTGGCAAACTGGGTGCCGCTGAGCAGCCCGCCGACGCCGCTGGCCGCGCTGTCGGCCTTCAGCACCAGGAATTCGGATTTGGAGGAGAACATCGGTGTGGCCACCGAATAGAAGTAATAGCCCGCGGCCAGGGTCGGCAGCATCACGAAGAACGCCAGCCGCGCCGCCAGCAGCGACAGTTTGCGGCGGCGGCGGCGGGCAATGTCGCGCTGGATGTCCTGGATTTCGCGGGCACGCCGCTCTGCCGGGCTCAGCTCTGTCGAGGGCAGGTTGGTTTTGCCGGCCGGAACCGTTTGCGGCAGCTGGACAGAGCCGGGGGCGGGCGGGGTGCCTGCAGGCTGCGCCTTGTTCTGGGGCACCACCAGCTCCAGCATGTTGGCGCGTTTGAACGGGTCGATGCCGCGCTCGCGCAGCATCCGCACCGCTTCGAAATCCGAAGTGGCGGGCAGGTTGTGCTTCTGCGCCATCCGCCGTGCCAGGCGCAGCTGGCGGCCGGTGAGACCCTCCTGGCGGATCGCGTCGATATCGGTTTCCATCCTGGTTTCGCGGGGCGAGCTGACCATGCCGGACATCGGCGCGCCGCCATCCCCGGCGCCAGCCGTTGCAGCCCCCGAAGGCGCTGCCGCCGGGGCTGCCGACTGCGCAGCGGCGGCAGCGCGCGGCTGCTCCGGCGCTTGCGGCTGGGCCTCGGCGCCGGCAACAGAGGCGCTGCGGCGGATGCGGAACTTCTTAGCTCTCGGTTTCGTAGTCATAGAGCTGTTTCGCTTCTTCCAGAGTGTCAAACATGTGCAGCTGCCCCTGCAAGAGGACGGCAGCTGAACGGGCAAATTTTTCCAGCGTCTTGGCCTGGTGCGAGACGATGATGATCGTGGTGGTCTGCAGCCGTTCCTGCAGGATCTCGCCGGCCTTGCGGTTGAATTCCACATCGGTGGTGGAGGGCATGCCTTCGTCGATCAGGTAGATGTCGAAATCCAGCGCCAGCATCAGCGAGAAACTGAACCGCGCCCGCATGCCTGAGGAATAGGTGCCCACCGGCTGGTCGAAATATTCCTTGAGCCCGCAGAGCCAGCGGCAGTAGGCCTCCACATAATCCGGGTCGAGGCCGTAAAGCTTGGCAATGTAGCGGCAGTTCTCCATCGCCGACAGGCGGCTGATGACGCCGCCCATGAACCCGAGCGGGAAGGACACCTTGCAGTTGCGGCGGATCTCGCCCTCGTCGGGTTTTTCGAGGCCTGCCATCATGTTGATCAGGGTGGTTTTGCCGGTGCCGTTCGGAGCCAGCACGCCCAGCGATTTGCCGGGCTCGATGCGGAACGACACGCGGTCAAGGATCACCTTGCGCTGGGTTCCTGTCCAAAAGGACTTGCTGACGTTTTCAAACTCAAGCATCGCTTGTTCCGGTACTGCCCTTGCGGCCCAGTGGCGGGCTCTGTTGTGCCTCATTGCCCAGGCGCTTACAGCGCGCCCATGGCCCTTTCTTATCAAAAGAGTGTTAATGGCCTACGGGGTGAATTTGGCCTTATTATGTCGAATTGTGACATAAATCATCAACCAAGTCTTAACCAATTTGCCGCCTGTCCTGACCGCAGGTGCCGGAAATTGCAGGCAGAACGGACTTACGGGGCGCAAGATGGCTGTTTCCAAAGCTGAAACAATGAAGGCCAGCCAGCGGCTGAAGGCGCAGATTCGCAACTGCCGGATCTGCGCGGACCGCTTTGCAGCGACCGCCACCGCGCATGCGCCTCGCCCTGTGGTGTGGTTCCGCCCTACAGCGCGCATCCTGATTGCAGGCCAGGCGCCGGGGCTGCGGGTGCACGAAAGCGGCCGGCCCTTTACCGATCCTTCCGGCGACCGGCTGCGGGCCTGGCTGGGGCTGAGCGAGGCGGAGTTTTACGACAAGGACCGCGTCGCGGTGGTGCCGATGGGGTTCTGCTTTCCCGGCTACAACGACAAGAAAGCTGACCTGCCGCCGCCTGCGGTCTGCGGCAAAACCTGGCATCATCAGGTGATGGACCACTTGCCGGAGGTGCAGCTGAAGGTGCTGGTGGGCGCCCATGCGCAGCGTTATCACCTGGGGCTGAAGGGGCCGGTGACGGATGTTGTCCGCGGCTGGCGGGATCATGCGCCGCAGGTCTTCCCCTTGCCGCATCCGTCCTGGCGTAATACCGGATGGCTGAAGAAAAACCCCTGGTTCGAGGCGGAGCTGCTGCCGGTTTTGCAGGCCCGGGTGAAGGAGCTGATGCGATGACAGATGAAACCCCGCTGGATCTGGCCCACGCCGCGATGGAGGCTGCGCCCGAGGATGATGCCGCCCGGCTGCGGTTCTATGAACGGCTGGCGGATGCGGAGCTGTTCCTGATGCTGGAGGAAGAAGCCGTGGGGGAGCAGATCTCACCAGCGCTGTTCGAGACGCCGGACGGCGCCTTCGTTCTGGTGTTCGACCGGGAGGAGCGGCTGGCGCAATTTGCCGGCCAAGCGGTGCCTTACGCAGCGCTGTCAGGCCGGGTGATTTGCCAGATGCTGGCCGGGCAGGGGATTGGCCAGGAAATTGGACTGGGGTTGAACCTGGAGGTGGCGCCCTCCGCCTTCCTGATCCCGGCAGAGGCGATCAACTGGCTGCACCAGACCCTGGGCCATGCACCGCAGGAGGTCGAGGCCGGCGTCACCGAATTCACCGCCCCCAAGGGCCTGCCGGAGGCGCTGCTGACGGCGCTGGACGCCAAGCTTGCCACCTCAGGCGGGCTGGCGGCGGCGGCCTATCTGGCCGGTGTGCGCTATGCTGGCGGCGGGCAAGGGCACCTGTTAGGCTTCGTCGGTGCCAAGGAGGCCGCGCAGGCCTCGCTTGCCAAGGCCGCCAGCGAAGCGCTGACCTTCTCCGGCATTGAGGCCGGTGCGATGGATGTGGGCTTCTTCGCCGCCGAGGACCCGGTGGCGGCCAGCCTGGCCCGCGTCGGCCTGCGTTTTGACCTGCCGCAGCCTAAGGCGCCGCAGGAATTGAAACCGGTGAAACCCGGCAGCGACCCGGAAAAGCCGCCGCGGCTCAAATAGGCATTTCTCGCCCACCGCCGTTTTCGCCTTATCTGCTGCTGCAAGGGCAGGGCTGCGGCCCGCGTCCGGCAACCCAGCAGGGAGGGGAAACGATGTCCATCAAACAAACCGCACATGATTTCTGCGAGGCCTGCGATGCGGGCAAAGGATGGGAGGTGTGCCAGGAATGGTGCACGCCGGACGCCACCTTCTCGGTCCAGGCGGATGCGCTGGCAGAGATCAAGACGCTTGCGGAATATACCGAATGGGCCAAGGGGCTGCTGACACCGATGCCGGATGCCCATGCGGAGTTCAAATCCCTCACGGTGGATGAGGACGCCGGCCGTGCGGTCCTGTTTGCAGTCTTCCATGGCACCCATACGGTGGACGCCGGCAACGGCGCGCCGACGGGCAAGACGGTCGCTTCGGACTATGTCTACGTGCTGGACTTTGACGGCGGCAAAATCCGCCACATGACCAAGGTCTGGAACGATGTGCATGCCCTGACGCAGGTGGGCTGGATGTAGCCGGAAAAAAAGCGCCCGCGGCGAGGCGGGCGCTTGGCAATCCTTGAACCTGAGCCTTGAAGGCGGGGGTTATTCTGCCGGTTCCAGCTTATCCTGGGTGCGGGTCTCGAAATCGCTGGCGTTGTGGCGTTCATGCAGCTGCGTTTCCGGATCTCCGGAGGTGCGGTTCACCATGCGGCCGCGCTGCACCGCCGGGCGAGCGTCGATGGCCTTGGCCCAGCGGACCACGTTGGTGTAGCTCGCCGCATCCAGAAACTCTGCCGCATCGCCATAGTTGCGGCCCAGTACCAGCTGGCCGTACCAGGGCCAGATGGCGATATCGGCGATGGTGTATTCGTCACCCGCAATAAACTCACGCTCGGCCAGCTGCCGGTCCAGCACATCCAGCTGACGCTTGGTTTCCATGGTGAAACGGTCGATCGGATACTGCCACTTTTCCGGCGCATAGGCATAGAAATGGCCAAAGCCGCCGCCCAGGTAGGGCGCGCTGCCCATCTGCCAGAACAGCCAGTTCAGGGTCTCGGTACGTGCCGCGCCCGCCTTGGGCAGGAACGCCCCGAACTTCTCCGCCAGATGCAGCAGGATCGAGCCGCTTTCGAACACCCGCACTGGCTCCGCGCCGCTGCGGTCCAGCAGGGCCGGGATCTTGGAGTTCGGGTTCACCTCGACAAAGCCGGAGCCGAACTGGTCGCCGTCGCCGATTTTGATCAGCCAGGCGTCATACTCGGCATCTGTGTGGCCCGCGGCCAGCAGCTCCTCGAACATCACGGTGACCTTCACCCCGTTCGGGGTCGCCAGCGAATAGAGCTGGAAGGGATGCTTGCCCGCGGGCAGCGTCTTGTCGTGGGTCGCGCCTGCAATCGGGCGGTTGATCGAGGCAAATTCGCCGCCGTTCGCCTGTTCCCATTTCCAGACTTTCGGCGGGGTGTAGGGGGTGTCGCTCATCTGTCGGCCTTGCTCTCAATTGTTTCCTGTTGCGTCTCAATCGCACGCGCTGCGGCGACCGGCTCAGCCAGAGATAAGGGGTGTTCCGGAAATTCCAATGACTGGAAGGTCTGCACGCGGAAATTTTACAATGTGCTCACATCCTCTCGTTCCCGGACACAGAGCCGTGAGCCCCCCTTCGCATTTGCTGCCGGGGCGGTAATGTCAGTGCCAAGGCCGGTGCGTTGGACCGGTGCCCGAATTGAAGCGATCACCGATGAAAGGGATGATTTCATGAAGCGTCTTGTTTTTGCTGCTGCGGCAGCGCTCTCCTTTGCCCTGCCGGCCTTTGCCGGGGAGCAGTATGTCGATGGCACCGGCTATGCGGTGTCCGGCTACGACGTGGTGGCCTACCGCAGCCTTGAGATGAACCCGGTCGGCACCCCGCAGACCGCCCCGGTGCGCGGCAGCACCGAGTTCACCGCCGAGTATAACGGTGCCACCTGGGCGTTCGCTTCGGCAGAGAACCGCGACATGTTCTCCGCCAACCCGGCCTATTATGCGCCGCAGTATGACGGCCACTGCGCCTATGGCGTCTCCAAGGGCGGCAAGGTACCGGCCAACCCGAACCTCTGGCGCATCGTCGACGACAAGCTCTATCTGAACATCACCGACGTGGTGGTTGGCTTCTGGGAAGAGGACATCCCCGGCAACATCAACCTGGCCGAAGGCAACTGGCCGGGCATTGAGGGTAAGGCGGCCTCGGACAGCGTGATCCCGAAGTTCACATCTGAGGGCCCGGTCGCGAACTGATTTGCGTTTGCAGGCAAGGCGAGGGCTTTGCCTACATGCTCCATTCAAAGCTGCTATTGGGCCAAGGCCCAGCGATCGGCGGCTCTGAGCCCGCATCGCCAAATGCTGCACTAGGCAGTTAGCGGCAAGGAAACGCGTAAAGCCGCCATTGGCCGAAGCATGTTCGGAGCCAAGCTGCCGTTGGTCCCGCCTATGGCCGCCGCAGTGCAGCTTGGTCAAACCTTCCGGTCAGGTGCAACACAGCATCCTCAGAGAGCCGGGACCCGGGTTGCAGGACATTAGTGAACATTCGGCACAATTCTATGTACTGTCTGGCACCAATGCTTTGGGCAAATCGGCCGGAACCACCAGGAAAATACCATCTTGGAACATCGTTAGCCCGGACATCCGACCCGGCCTAGAACGATGATGGCGTGCACGCGCTGATGACTTTGCACACCTTGTCTCCGGCGTTGCGGAACCGGTGTGGCAGGATGCTGGAAAAGTAATAAGCGTCTCCTGGGCCTAGAATTCGGGATTGCCCATCTACTGTGACTTCCAGACGCCCCTCAATTACGACTGCACATTCCTCGCCCTCATGCGACAGGGCTCCACGGCCCGAGTCTGCACCGACACCGTACTCTTCAATCAGCATCTGCAGCTTTCGATTCCGCCGCTCACCTGCGACCAGCAGGTAGGACACGCCCGGCGACCCCAGGTCCCGCATACCGCTGTGAGGAAAGAAAAAGTTGTCCTCGTTCTTCAGTTCGAAGCTGAAGAAAAAACCCAGGTTAACATCAACACCTGCGAGAATTTTCTTGAGCAGAGCCACTGAAGGCTGGGTTGATCCGCTCTCGATCTGGGAAATCGTACCGCTTCCCACCCCCGCGCGCTTGGCCATCTCGCGTTGGCTGAGACCTTTTGAGGTTCGAATCAATCGCAGGCGTCTTGCGGTTTCCAGATCGGGTGCCGAAGAGTCGCCCATTGTGATTTCCTGCTTCTGATCGAAAGCACCTTAAGGCGGCCCGATCTGTTTTTCAATGACTTACACATTCCTACAAAGCCGGGTGTGCGAAAGGGTGAAACTTTGCAAGTATCTCTCATCAAATAATAATCTGCCTTGCAAGGAATGGATATGCCCGTTCAGTCAAATACCATGTCGTCTTTCTGGATGCCGTTTTCGGCCAATCGTGATTTCCTTCGCGAGCCCCGCATGATCCAGTCTGCCGAAGGGATGTATTACACCAGCTCGGACGGCCGCCGGATTATGGACGGCACCGCGGGGTTGTGGTGCGTTAATGCAGGCCATCGTGATCCGCTGATTGTAGAGGCGGTGCAGAAGCAGGTTCACGAGCTGGACTACGCTCCGAATTTCCAGTTTGCCCACCCGCAGGCGTTCGAGCTGGCGGGCAAGCTGACGGCGATGATGCCCGAGGGGATGAGCCATGCGTTCTTTACCAACTCGGGGTCCGAGTCGGTCGACACCGCGCTCAAGATTGCGCTGCATTACCACCGGATGCGCGGCGACAGCGCCCGCACACGTCTGATCGGGCGCGAACGCGGTTACCATGGCACCGGCTTCGGCGGCATCTCGGTCGGGGGCATCGTGAAAAACCGCATGCACTTCGGCACGCTCCTGACCGGAACCGATCACCTGCGTCATACTCATGATCTGGAAAAGAACGCATTCACCCGCGGCTGCCCCGCGCATGGCGCCGAACTGGCCGATGATCTGGAGCGCATCGTTGCGCTGCATGATGCCTCGACCATCGCGGCCGTCATCGTCGAGCCGATGGCAGGGTCCACCGGAGTGCTGCTGCCGCCCAAGGGGTATCTGCAACGGCTGCGCGAGATCTGTGACCGGCACGGCATCCTGCTGATCTTTGACGAGGTCATCACCGCGTTCGGCCGTCTGGGTGCGGCAACCGCGTCGGAATATTTCGGCGTTACGCCGGACATCATCACCACCGCCAAAGGGCTGACAAACGGCGTCATCCCGATGGGCGCGGTCATCGTGTCCGACGCGATCTACAATTCCGCCATGGAAAACGCCGACGCGCCGATCGAATTGTTCCACGGCTACACCTACTCGGCCAACCCGGTGTCCTGCGCAGCCGCACTGGCGGCGCTGGAAAGCTACGAACAGAACGACCTGTTCCGCCGCGCGGCGCTGCTGTCGCAACCGTGGGAGGATCAGCTCCACAGCCTGAGGGATCTGCCCAATGTCATCGACATCCGCAACCTTGGGCTGGTTGGTGCCATCGAGCTGGCCCCACGCGAAGGCGCGCCGGGTGAGCGAGCCTATGAGGCGATGAAACGCGCCTGGGACGCTGGGATCATGATCCGGGTAACCGGCGACATCATCGCACTTTCTCCGCCGCTGATCATCTCGGAACCTGAAATCAACACGCTTGTTCAGACGCTTGGCGAAGTTCTGGCTGAGCTTCCGTGACCTTTCCCCTCTAAATCCAAAGGACTGCAATCATGAAAGATGCTGCCCCGATCGCTTCGATCGGCCACTATATCTGTGGCCAAAACACAGCTCCCGACGGCGAAACCACCCAGGCCGTCTACAACCCCGCAACCGGTGAACATACCGGCGATGTGTCCCTGGCAACCGTCGAAACCGTGAACGCTGCGGTCGCCGCGGCCAAGGCGGCCTTTCCTGCGTGGTCGAACACGCCGCCGATCCGCCGGGCCCGGCTGATGAACAATTTCCTGGCGCTGGTGCGTCAGCACAAGGACGACCTGGCCCGCGCCATCACTGTCGAACACGGCAAGGTCTTCACCGATGCCCAGGGCGAGGTCGAGCGCGGCATTGATATCATCGAGTTTGCCTGCGGCATCCCGCAGCTCCTTAAGGGTGATTACACGGAGCAGGTGTCCACCGGCATGGACAACTGGACCACACGCCAGGCCCTGGGCGTCGTGGCCGGGATCACGCCCTTCAATTTCCCGGTCATGGTGCCGATGTGGATGTTCCCGATCGCCATCGCCGCAGGCAATACCTTCATTCTGAAACCGTCGCCGACCGATCCTTCGGCTTCTCTGCTTTATGCGGATCTGATGAAGCAGGCAGGCTTCCCCGATGGCGTGTTCAACGTCGTTCAGGGCGACAAGGTTGCCGTGGATGCACTTTTGGAAAACGAAGACGTCAAGGCTGTGTCCTTTGTCGGCTCGACCCCGATTGCCAACTACATCTACGAAGTCGGCGCCCGCCACGGCAAGCGCGTCCAGGCCCTGGGCGGGGCCAAGAACCACATGCTGGTGATGCCTGATGCCGACATGAACAAGGCCGCCGACGCGTTGATCGGTGCAGCCTACGGTTCAGCCGGAGAGCGCTGCATGGCGATCTCGGTTGCGCTGCTGGTTGGCGATGCCGCGGACAAGCTGATGCCGGTGCTGAAAGAACGCGCCGAGACCCTGAAGATCAAAAACGGTCTCGAACTGGACGCAGAAATGGGGCCGATCGTCACCGCCGCCGCGCGCGACCGGATCAAGGGCTATATCGATAGCGGCGTCAAAGAAGGTGCTGACCTGCTGGTCGATGGCCGCGGCTACACCGTCGAAGGGCACGAAGGCGGCTATTTCCTGGGCGGCACCCTGTTCGACAACGTTACCCCGGAAATGAAGATCTACCGCGAAGAGATCTTTGGCCCGGTTCTGGCCTGTGTCCGCGTGCCGAACTTTGCCGAAGGCCTGCAGTTGATCAACGACCACGAGTTCGGCAACGGCGTGTCGCTGTTCACCCGGGACGGCAACGTCGCGCGTGAGTTCGGCAAACAGGTTCAGGTCGGCATGGTCGGCGTCAACGTTCCGATCCCGGTGCCGATGGCGTGGCATGGCTTCGGCGGCTGGAAAAAGAGCCTGTTCGGCGACATGCACGCCTATGGCGAAGAGGGCGTCCGTTTCTACACCAAGCAGAAATCCATCATGCAGCGCTGGCCTGAAAGCATCTCGGAAGGTGCTGAATTCGTCATGCCAACGGCCAAGTGAGCCTCTCTTTCCTGGAGTGAAGACAATGTACATTGGTGTACCCAAGGAAATCAAAAACCACGAATACCGCGTCGGGCTAACGCCCGAGAGCGTGGCTGAGCTGATTACGAACGGTCATGCGGTGCTGGTCGAAACCGGTGCGGGCCTGGGCATTGGCGCCGATGACGATGCTTATCGTGCTGCTGGTGCGGAGATCGCAACAAACGCAGCCGAGGTGTTTGCCCACGCCGAAATGATCGTAAAGGTGAAGGAGCCGCAAGCAGCGGAGCGTGCGATGCTGCGCGAGGGGCAGATCCTCTATACCTATCTGCACCTGGCTCCAGATCCGGAGCAGACCAAAGATCTGGTGAACTCTGGCGCGGTCTGCATCGCTTATGAAACGGTAACGGACGATAGCGGCGGTCTGCCGCTCCTGAAGCCGATGAGCCAGGTTGCAGGCCGGATGTCGATCCAGGCCGGTGCCGGTGCCCTGGAAAAGGCCCAGGGCGGGCGCGGGGTTCTCCTGGGCGGTGTGCCTGGGGTGAAGCCCGGCAAGGTTGTTGTCATCGGCGGCGGTGTTGTCGGTTTCAATGCCGCGCAGATGGCCGTTGGCCTGCACGCTGACGTCACCATTCTGGACCGTAACCCGGCCGTTCTGGAAAAGCTCGAAAACCACTTTGAGGCATCCGCCAAGGTGGTTTACTCAACCCAGGCCGCGCTGGAGGAAGAGGTTTCCAATGCCGACCTCGTGATCGGGGCGGTTCTGATCCCCGGCGCCGCCGCACCCAAGCTTGTTTCGCGTGATCTGATTGCGAAAATGAAACCCGGTGCAGTGGTCGTGGATGTTGCCATTGACCAGGGCGGATGCTTTGCGACCTCCAAGGCAACGACACACGCAGACCCGACCTATGTCGTTGATGATGTTGTGCATTACTGCGTCGCCAATATGCCCGGCGCGGTGGCCCGGACTTCGACCTATGCGCTGAACAACGTGACCCTGCCGCATGCCATCGCCATTGCGAACAAGGGCTGGCAGCAAGCGCTGGCCGACAACCATCACCTGCTGAACGGCCTGAACGTGGCCTACGGCGAGGTGACCTGCAAGGCTGTGGCCGATGACCTCGGATACGGCTTCGAGGATCCCCGAAATTTGCTGACTTAAGCAAATCCGCGCCCGCAACAGCATGCCGCTGTGCGGGCGTTATTCGTCAAACAGGAGGAGAACTACCCGATGAGTTTCAACAAGATTACCAAAGGTCTGGCCGCTGGCGCGCTGAGCACTCTGATGTCGACCGCGGCTTTCGCCGAAGACATGACCCTGCGTTTCGCAGGCGTGTTCCCGATCGACCACCAGGGCACAAAAATGATGGAACAGGTTGCCGCAGATGTTGCAGCAGCCAACGTCGGCCTGAAAATCGACGTGTTCCCTGCAAACCAGCTCGGTTCCGGCGAAGCGCTGTTCGAAGATGTCGCCCGCGGCAACATCGATCTGGCGTCTGCTTTCATCTACGCCGACACCGATCCGCGCCTTGAGTTTCTGTCCATGCCGTTCCTGCTTGGAGGATGGGATGACATGGAAAATACGCTGCTCAACATGGATTCCGAGTTCAACACCATCCTGCAGGAGATCACCGACGAATACGGTGTCCGGGTGATGGCTCAGAACCCTGAAGGGTTCATCGGCATCGTTGCTTCGCAGGAGCCCCAGAACTGGAGCAGCTTTGAAGACAAAGGCATGAACATTCGTGTCTGGTCGTCCAGCGTTGTGAAGTCGATGGTTGAAGAACTGGGCTACCAGGCAACAACCATGGCATGGGGGGACATCTTCCCGGCGCTTCAAGCCGGTATCGTCGATGGTGCGATCTGCTGCACCAAAACCGCGACCTACTCCATCTTCGCCAAGTCGGATGTCGGTACCCACTTCGTCGAGTACAACTCGATCTCCGAACTGACAACGTTCTATGCATCGCAGCGGACGCTGGACAAGCTGAACGACGCACAGCGTGAAGCGTTGCAGGCGGCCCTGACCAAAGCGTCGAATGATTTCTTCAGCTACAACCGAGAGAATGACGAGGTTTTCGGTCAGAAGCTGCTTGATAAGGGCTACACCATCCTTCGCCTGAGCGATGAAGAACAGGCTGCGATGGCCGCACATGTTCAGGAAACGGTCTGGCCGCAGATGGCAAAAAGCGTTGGTCAGGACATCATCGACCGCCTGCTGGCAGCCAAGAACAACTGATCAGGAAAAGGGCCGGCAGACCAGCTGGCCCTTTTTTGTTCTTGAGCAAAACAATGGGAGGGAGAAAGATGTCCGTTTCGGTAAGCGAACAACCACCAGCCGCCGGGAACGAAGTTCACGGCATTCGGAACAAAATAACCGACGAATTGCCGGCCATCATTGGCTACCCGATGAAGGCGATCGCATTTCTCATGAGACAGATTGTAATGGTGTCAGGGTTCCTGATGGCATTCACCTTTGGCGCGGTTGTTGTCATCAGATACGGCTTTGGCGGCGATCTTTTCGCCTACGAAGAATGGCTGTTGGGCATTAGCATCGTGGGCTTCTTTGCAGGCGCTGTTCTGGCCTCTGCGCGCAATCTGCATATCAACGCGGATATTCTGGGCATCGTCATCCAAAACCCGCGGATGATCTGGTGGCGCGGGTTCATCGTGCTGACGGTCGAGCTGCTGGTGATCCTGTTTCTCATGTACGCGTGCTATGTCTCGCTGCTTGACGACTTCTCGTTCCCGCGGCTGCGCGCAACCCCTGTGCTGCGCATCCCCTTTGTCACCTGGCGGATCGGGATCATGGTCGCCTTTGGCTTCATGGCGATGTTCACCACTGCCTATCTCTACGTGCATATCCGTCAGGGTCTCGGTCTCCCTCTCAAATCAGCTGCTGCCAAGGAGGCCGCAAAATGATCATCACCGGTAGTCTTCTTATCGTCTGCGCCATGCTGCTACTTGGGGTCAGCGTTTTTGTGGCCTTCGGGGCGGTCCTGATTTTCATTGCCATGGTCGGTGATCAGTCGATCACAGGGTATTTGCCGACGGGGTCCACGGGAATCCGGTCACTGGTTCTGCTGGCCATCCCGCTCTTCATGATTGCGGGTGGCATCATGGAAAAAGGGCGGATCGCGGCGCCTCTGGTTTCACTCGCCGAAATGTTCATTGGCCATATCAAGGGCGGGCTGAGCGCTGCGGGCGTCCTGGCCTGCGGGGTCTTTGGCTCGATTTCCGGCAGCGCCAACGCCACCCTGACCTGCATCGGCGGCATCATGATGCCGCACCTGAAAAAGGCCAACTATCCCGGCGGGCAGTCCGCCGCTCTGATCGTGGCGGCAAGCCCTCTGGGCCTCCTGATCCCGCCAAGCTCGTCGCACATCCTGTATGGCTGGGTGGCACAGCAGCACGTGCTGAAATGTTTTCTGTCCACCGTGATCCCCGCGTTCATCCTGATCACCCTGCTGATCGTCGTGAACCAGTTCATGCTGCGGAAATACGATGGCATTAACTTGACAGAACGCCCCAGGCCATTTCTGCCCACCTTTGGCCGCCAAGCGCGCCTGGCGGGACCTGCGCTGATGATGCCGCTGATCATTCTGGGAGGGATCTACGGCGGTATCATGACCCCGACCGAAGCCGCCGGCATCGCCGTGGTCTATTCGATCCCGATTGCGATCTACTTCTACCGCGGCCTGACCTGGAAAACGCTGGCCCAGACCATCCAGAATTCCGGCGTCACAATCGGCGTGGTGATGGTCATGATCTTCATGGTTCTGATCGTGTCGGACAACCTGATCTCGCAGGGCGCACCGCAACTGGCCAAAGATCTTGTTTATTCCGTATCTGACAACCCGATTGTGATCCTGCTGATGATCAACATCGTGATGATCCTGATCGGGATGCTGATGGATGATATCTCTGGCCTGCTTCTGGCGACCCCGATCCTGTTGCCCATCGCGCAGAGCACCGGAATGGACCCGATCCATTTTGCTGCCGTGATCGGCGTGAACCTGGGCATGGCGAACATCACACCACCCACGGCGCCGCTTCTCTATCTTGGTGCCCAGGTCTGTGACGAACCGGTCTCGCGCATGCTGTGGCCGACGCTGATCTTTATCATCTTCGCCTGGCTGCCGACGCTGATGCTGACGACCTTTGTCCCGGAACTGGCGCTCTTCCTGCCCGACCTCCTGCTCAGCAAATAAGGGGGCCACCTATTCCTGCGCCCCCCGGACCGGGGGCGTTCCCCTGCCGGCGGCGGATGCCGGACAGGCAGCCGCGAACCTTCAGCCCCAGAAACTGAACACAAGAGGAACACCATGTATAGCAACATACTCGTAGCGCTGTCCCTGGAACATGGCATCAGCGAACAGGCACTCTCCACAGCACGTGCCCTCCTGTCCGAGGGTGGAAAGATCACCGCAGCCCATATTCACGAGCCGCCGAACAAGCAGATCATGTATTACATGGAGCAAAATGTTGTCGAAAAATCCTACCAGAAAGCCCAGGCAAGCCTGGCTGACCGGTTGCAGGGTGAAGCGGGTGTGAACTCCGTCATTCTGGAAAGCCAGTCAGCGGGCCGAGCGATAACGGAATATGCCAACAAACACAAAATCGACTGTATCGTCCTTGCCTCGCACAAACCGGGGATGAAGGAGTTCTTTTTGGGCTCGACCGCCGCGCTGGTCGTCCGCCACGCTCATTGTTCGGTTCATGTCCTCCGCCTGTAACGGCTTATAACGGCCGCTGATCGAACAGCCAGCCCTGTGCAAATGGTTTGCAGTCAAAGCAGGGTTGGAGCATTTCTTAATTATGCCGATTGGACTAATTGGCTGCCACCTGACTTGGGACAGCTAGATAGACGGCGTGTTTGCGACGCCCTCCAGCGCGCATTCCGGAACCCTTGCATGGCGGGTTCGCAATGTTCTGCCCATTCTTTAAGGATTGGCCGTAATGAGAGCACCTGATCCGGCCATAAGCGTATGAGCAGCGAATTCAGCCTCCGCGCCGCATAAGTGTTATCCAACCCGATGAATTGACATACCTGCTCTCTAAGCAACGCGGACACAGCCCGATGTTTGGCTGATGTTTGGGTTGCGTGGGGGATATCTGCCGCTAGATGCTCTTGCGACAGCTGAACGCCTTTTGCCACGTAGCACTAATTGCCAAAAGGCGGGCCTCAAAAGGAAAAGCCCCGGACGCAATGCCGGGGCCAAATTCACTAAAGCGGCCAAGCCTCAGCGGCGGCGGTCGCGGCGCGAGGACATCGGTTGGAAAGCCACGCCCACATGCGCCTCGCAGTAGGGCTTGCCCTGCTGCGCGGGCAGGCCGCAGAACCAGAAGTCCTCGGTTGCCGGGTCGCCCACCGGCCATTTGCAGGTGCGCTCGGTCAGCTCCATCAGGCCCAGCTTTTTGGCCTTCTTCTCGATCTCATTGACCTTGGCCAGCGCCTCGGGGCTGATTTCATTAGCGGAGGGCTGCGGCGGCAGCGGCTGGCCGGCCGGGATGATCTGGCGGCGGGCCGGGGTTGCGGGCTTGGCGTCCGCAGACGGCTGGGCCGCGGCCGGGCGGGCCGGTTCGGTCTTGGGTTGCGGCTTGGGCTTGGCGGCAGCCGCAGGTTTCGGTGCGGCGGCTGCAGGGGCGGCTGCCGGCTTTTCCTTCGGCTCTGCCGCTTTGGATCCGCCGCTGTTGCGGTTGGACAGGCCGAGGCGGTGCACCTTGCCAATGACGGCGTTGCGGGTGACGCCGCCCAGTTCCTTGGCGATCTGGCTGGCCGATTGGCCCTCGCCCCACATTTTCTTGAGCAGTTCGACGCGCTCGTCTGTCCAGGACATCTGTTGCCTTTCCAAGCTAATAGCGGCCCCAGGGGTTCTGCGGCCGCCATCATATTCCGTGTGATCCCCTATTCTAATCACTGCGGGCGGAGTTACAAGGCATCTTGCGCCCATTGGCCCAGCCGTTATGCAGTCGGGCAAGCGAAACGCGAGGGGCAGCATGGCAGAGCAGGGCTATCAGGTGGAATTGGGCGCGCGCCGGTTCGGGCGGGTGAACTGGCTGGGGCTCAAGGCGCTGGCATGGCGCGAGGTGAAGCGGTTCCTGGCGGTCTGGACCCAGACTCTGCTGGCGCCGCTGGTGACCGCGGCGCTGTTCCTGATGATCTTCAACATCGCCATCGGGCCGAAGCGCGGCGATGTGATGGGGGTGCCGTTCCTGACCTTCCTGGCACCGGGCATCATGATGATGACGGTGATCCAGAATGCCTTTGCAAACACCTCATCCTCCATCGTTATTGCCAAGGTGCAGGGCAATATCGTCGACACGCTGATGCCGCCCCTGTCGGGGCTGGAGATCCTGCTAGGCTATCTGGCGGGCGCCGTTGCACGCGGCACTCTGGTGGCGCTGGGCATCGGGCTGGGGCTGATGGCGGTGCTGCAAATCGTACCTGCGCATCCGCTGACCGCACTGGTCTTCATCGTGCTGGGCGCGGCGTTTCTGGGCGGCCTCGGGATCGTTGCCGGGGTTTTTGCCGACAAGTTCGACCAGATGGCGGCAATCACCAATTTCATCGTCACACCCTTGGCTTTCCTCTCCGGCACTTTTTATTCGGTCGAGGCGCTGCCGCCGGTGCTGAAAGTCATCTCGCATCTGAACCCGGTGTTCTACCTGATCGACGGAGTGCGATTCGGGGTGATCGGCACCTCGGACAGCCCGCCCTTGCTGGGGCTGGCGGTCTGCAGCGGTGCCACCTTTGCGGTCTGCCTGCTGGCCTGGGTGATGCTGCGCACTGGTTACCGCCTGAAACCCTGACGCCGCTACTCCGCGGGCAGGGGGTCTTCCGCTGGCGGAGGCGCCGCCTTTCTGCGTCCCAGCCGCGGATGCAGCTTGCCAGCCAGCAGCGCGGCATAAGCCGCAGCCGCGGCGCCAGCGGCAAAGATCCCAGCCAGCGGCGACACCATCAGCACCAGCCAGGCGGCCCCCGGCGTCAGGATGCCGGAGATATCCCGGTAGCTGGAGTAGACCGCCGACATCTCGGTCCGTTCGGAGGGTTTCACCGCCATCAGGAACGGCAGCCCGCCGCAGATGTCCAGCAGGATCAGCGCGGCGGACCCCGCCATCAGCAGGCCGACCGCAACATCTGGCCAGCCCTGCAACGCTGCGGCACCGCCGAAACACAGGGCGACGATCAGAAAACCGGTGCGCACCGCCAGCCGGATCGAATGCTGCTGCACCCAGCGCTGCAGCAGCGGCGCGCCGAACAGGCAGGCGTTGGTCACGGACAAGAGGATGCCGCCCAGTTCCTGTCCCAGCCCTTTTTCAATGGCAAAGATCGGCAGGTAGACCACGTAGATCCACCAGCCAGCCGACCGGATCACCGCAAACAGGAAGCCGGTGATCAGCCGCGGCTGCTCCAGAAAGCGCGGCAGGTATTTCAACGGGTTGGAGGCCGGGCCGCGGGCGCGGGCGATCTGTTTGCCGTTGCCCATGCGCATCCACCAGAAGGCGGCCAGCATCAGGAGCGCGGCGGCGGCGGAAATCAGGAACGGGGCAGGCGGCCACCAATCCAGCAGCAGCACCCCCGCCATTGGCCCGGCCGTCCAGCCCAGGGCTGAATAGAACATCCGTGAGGTCTCGCATTTGCCCAGTTCGACCCGGGAAATGTAGTCGAGTACATAGGCGTTGAAGCAGATGAACGTGGTGACCGCCGCCACGGTGTTGAGCGCCAGCGCCGCCAGCACCGAACCCGGGCTGCCTTCGATCGCCAGCGCTGCCGAGGCCACGAACATCGCCGCGCCCAGGGAATAGGCCCAGCGGCGCGGCACCAGCCGCACCAGTGCGGGCACCATCAGCCCCGCGAGCAGCGAAAGGATACCCACCGCGAAATAGGAGGCCGAGACCAGCCCGGCATCCCCCAGCGCCCGGTACATAATCAGCGGAAAGACTGAGATCAGCGTGCCGCGCACCACCGCCTCCAGCCCCGCCAGGATGCCGAAATCCCGGACCGAGGGCACCGGCGCGTGGCGCAGCCATTCTGGGATTCGCCGCTCGTGCATGGGTATTCTCCTGTCCTGTTACAGAGCAGGGTGCCGTGCCGGGCAGGCGGAAATTGCCGGTTTTCGACCTCGGCGTCGCCATGGGGCTATTGAATGGAAATAACTTTTTGTGAGGCCGGTTCAGGTGCGGGTTACTTCCCTGCCGCAGCTGCGCGGCCTGCAGGCGGGCGCACCCGGCCCTCGCGCCAGGCCAGAATGGCGGCCCCCGCCAGGATGATGCAGGCGCCAAGGAAGGAAATCGCATCCGGCACCACGCCAAAGCCGAGGAAGTCGTAAAGCGCCGCAAACACCAGCGTGGCATAGCTGAACGGCGCCACAAAGGACGCATCCGCCCGCGCCATCCCGTTGATGAAACAAGCCTGCGCGCAGGCCATCAAGAGCCCCAGCGCCGCAAGCGCTCCCCATTGGCCCGCGCTTGGCATCTGCCAGACCGGCAGCACCGCGCAGCTGGCAATCATCATCCCCAAAAGGTTGTTGAACCACAGCACCTGCAGCGGCCCTTCGCGGCCCGCGAGTTTCTTGATGAAAATCAGCTCCAGCCCCATCACCGCCGCCGCGCCCAGGGCCAGCAGCGCCGCGGGCTGGAAGCTGGCGGGCGTGGGGCGCAACAGAATCATCGCGCCGATCATCGCAACCAGCGCCGCGCCCCAGCGCCAGGGTCCGACCCGTTCCCCCAAGAGCGGGATCGCCAGCAGCATGCCGAAAACCGGGTTCAGGAAGGTGATCGCGGTGGCATCGGCCAGCGGGATATAGGCAACCGAGGCAAACATTAGCGTGACCCCGGCCCAGCCGAAGGAGGTGCGTCCGATGTGATAGCCCCAATGCGGGCGGATGAAGCGCGGGCGCAGGATCAGCACCGCAGTGGAGATCCCCATGAAGGCAAACAGAAAGCGCCCGTGGCTGATCTGCAGCGGGTGCAGCGGCGCGCCCAGCACATCTGTCCCCAATGACTTGGCCAGCAAAGTGGTGCCCGCAATGAAGGTGGTTGCCGCCAGGATCAGGGCGGCGGCCAGGGCCGGGTTCTGCGGGGTGTTGCGCGTCATGGCACCAGCGGTGCGGCAAGCCGCCGCGGGATGCAAGGGGAAAGGCTGCGGCGGCCATCGTAATTTACCATCAGGGCAGGGGCGCTGCCCCGCGGGCTTGGAGAAGGAGGGGCGCTGCCCCTCTTGGCCTGCGGCCAATTCACCCCGGAGTATTTCGCCAAAGGTGAAGGGGCCGGGCGGCGCATTGGCAGGGCGGGCTGCACAAAAGGGGTTTTCTTTCGCCAAAACCTCCACTATGGAACCCATCCATGATCAAACGCGCACATACCACCATTTCGCGACGCCGACGCCGCTTGGCGTAACCGGCCCTTGATCCCTTGTGCCTGCCGTGCAGCACATCCTCCATTTGAAATCCAATGATCCACCGTTGACCCAAGGCCCTTGCTGATGCACTGCTTTGGCTTCCGACCTTTGAAAAGGATGATCCCGATGATCCCGTCCGTTCTGCCGACCTACAACCGTGCCCCGCTTGAGTTCGTCAAAGGCGAAGGCGCCTGGCTGACCACGGCGGACGGGCGACGCTTTCTGGATCTGGGCTCCGGCATCGCGGTCAACGCGCTGGGCCATGCCCATCCGGCGCTGGTGGAGGCACTGACCACCCAGGCGCAAGCCTTGTGGCATGTGTCCAACCTCTACCACATTCCCCAGCAGCAGGCGCTGGCGGACAAGCTGGTGGAGCATACCTTTGCCGACACCGTGTTCTTCACCAACTCCGGCACCGAGGCCTGCGAGCTGGCGGTGAAGATGGCGCGTAAGTATTTCTATGACAAAGGCCAGCCGGAGCGGGTCGAAATCATCACCTTTGACGGCTCCTTCCATGGCCGGTCCTCGGCCGGCATCGCCGCCGCTGGCTCCGAGAAGATGGTCAAGGGCTTCGGCCCGCTGCTGCCCGGTTTCGTGCATCTGACCTTTGGCGATCTGGATGGCGTCACCAATGCCATCTCGGACAGCACTGCTGCCATCATGATCGAGCCGGTGCAGGGCGAGGGCGGCATCCGCCCGGTCCCGGATGCAGAGCTGAAGGCGCTGCGCCGGATCTGTGACGAGCATGGCCTGTTGCTGATCCTGGATGAGGTGCAATGCGGCGTCGGGCGCACCGGCAAGCTGTTTGCCCATGAATGGGCGGGCATCACCCCGGACATCATGATGGTGGCCAAGGGCATCGGTGGCGGCTTCCCGCTGGGTGCGGTGCTGGCCACCGAGGATGCCGCCAGCGGCATGACCGCAGGCACCCACGGCTCCACATACGGCGGCAACCCGCTGGGCTGCGCAGTGGGCTGCGCGGTGATGGATCATGTGGCTGACCCGGACTTCCTGGCAGAGGTGAACCGCAAGGCGGGTCTCTTGCGGCAGAAGCTGGAGGGGCTGGTGGCCGACCATCCAGAAGTCTTCGAGGAAGTGCGCGGCGCCGGCCTGATGCTGGGCCTCAAGTGCACGGCAGCCAACATAGATGTGGTCAACGCGGGCTACGCCAACGAGCTGATCACCGTCCCGGCTGCCGACAACGTGATCCGCCTGCTGCCGCCGCTGACCCTGAGTGATGAGGACATCGCCGAGGCCGTCAGCCGCCTTGATAAAACTGCCGCCCAGGTCGCAGCCTCCTGATCTTCACCTTTGCAGAAATACTCCCGGGGGTCCGGGGGCAGGCAGCCCCCGGCCTTCGCCAGAACAAAGCGATACGACTATGAACCATTTCCTCGATATCCACAAAACCGACCCTGCCGACCTGCGCGCCATCATCGACCAGGCCAAAGCCACCAAGCAGGCGCGCCTCGGCCGCCCCAAGGCGGCGCTGGATGATGAGCTGCCGCTGAAGGACCGGATGGTGGCACTGATATTTGAGAAACCCTCAACCCGGACCCGGGTGTCCTTTGATGTCGGCGTGCGCCAGATGGGCGGCCAGACCATGGTTCTGTCGGGCAAGGACATGCAGCTGGGCCATGGCGAGACCATCGCCGACACCGCCCGCGTGCTCAGCCGCTATGTCGACATGATCATGATCCGCACCTTCGATGAGACCGTGCTGACCGAGATGGCGGAGTACTCCGATGTGCCGGTGATCAACGGCCTGACCGACCGCACTCACCCCTGCCAGATCATGGCCGATGTGCAGACCTACGAGGAGCACCGCGGCTCCATCAAGGGCAAGAAGGTGGTGTGGTGCGGCGATGGCAACAACGTCTGCGCCTCCTTCATCCATGCGGCCGGGCAGTTCGGCTTCGACCTGACCTTCACCGGCCCCTCGCAGCTGGACCCGGAAGAGGAGTTCATGGGACTGGCGCGCAAGGCTGGATCGAAGATCGTGGTCGAGCGCGACGCCGTGAAGGCGGTGGAGGGTGCCGATCTGGTGGTCGCAGACACCTGGGTGTCGATGCATGACAGCCAGTCTTCCAAGGAGCGCCGCCACAACATGCTGCGCCCCTATCAGGTGAACGACGCGCTGATGGCGCATGCCAAGCCCGATGCGCTGTTCATGCACTGCCTGCCGGCCCACCGCGAGGAAGAGGTGACCTCCGCCGTCATGGACGGCCCGCAGTCGGTGATCTTTGACGAAGCCGAAAACCGCCTGCACGCACAGAAGGCAATCATGCGCTGGTGCCTGGGCGGCTGAACCGCAGGCGACATTTGATTTGGAAGGGCGCGCGCAGCCGGGGCTGCTGCGCGCCTTTTTCGTGCGCTATGCGCCCATGACGCAGGGGCATGGGAGTTTGCACTGGCCGCTGGGCACGGTTTCGGCAAACCTCCTGCCAAGAATTTCACCGCGAGGATTTCCCATGGACCGCAGCACAGCCCTGTTGATCGTCGACATGCAGCAGGAGATGGCCAACGTGGCCGCCTCTGGCCGCCCGCAGGCTAATCCGGATGCGGAGGAGACGGTGGCCGAGCTGGCCGCAGCCTTCCGCACCGCGGATCTGCCGGTGGTGCATGTAATGCATGACGATCCGCGGCCCGAGAGCAAGTTCCGCCGCGATCTGCCCAGCGGCCAGCCGTTGCCCTGCGCGGTGCCGCAGGAGGGCGAGGCGGTGTTCTGGAAAATCGGCTCATCCGGGTTCTACGGCACCGGGCTGGAGCAGCATCTGCGGGACGCCGGGATCACCCGGCTGGTGATTGCGGGTGGGGTGGCAGCCTTCTGCGTCAACTCAACCACCCGCTCTGCCGCCAACCTCGGGTTTGAAATCGAGGTGGTAGAAGATGCGCTGATCGCCTTTGACATGCCCGCGCGCAACGGCGGGATGCTGGATGCCGGGACCGTTCTGGAGGTCACGCTGTCCGCCCTGCACGCAGGTTTTGGAAAGGTGGTGACCGCGGCAGATGTTCTTGCGCAGCTGCCTGCCGCGGCAGAGGCCTGATTCAGCCTTCGGCCAAGGCGCTGCCCGATAAACCTTGTGTCATGAGTGGATTGCCGTCAGCATTTCACTCAAGGACAGGGGAGGGCTGGCAATGGCAGGCACATCATCCAAACCGCAGGCGCTGATCGTCGGGGCCGGGACCGGTCTGTCGGCGGCTTTCGCCCGGCAGCTCTCTGCTGCGGGCTATGCGGTGCATCTGGCTGCCCGCAATACGGACAAGCTGGAGACGCTGGCAGCAGAGACCGGGGCCGTGCTGCACGTGCTCGATGGCACCGACACCAACGGGACCTCGGCACTGATCGACGGTTTGCCCGGGGAACTGCGGGTGGCCTGCTACAACCCCTCGGCCCGGCTGCGCGGTCCTGTTGCAGAACTGGAGCCGGAAACGGTGCGCAAGGCAGTGGAGATCACTGCCTATGGCGCCTTTGTGCTGGGGCAGGCGGCGGCCAAGAGGATGCTGATGCAGCAGGCCTTGGACGGGCGGCGCGGCACCATCCTGTTCACCGGCGCCTCCGCCGGGGTGAAGGGCTTTGCCCAGTCCGCGCCCTTTGCGATGGGCAAGTTTGCGCAGCGCGGCCTGGCGCAATCGATGGCGCGGGAGCTGCACCCAAAGGGCATCCATGTCGCCTGGGTCAATATCGACGGCGGCATCCGCAATGCCGCCCGGCCAGAGCGGACAGAGGCCGCGGATAGCCCCGACAGCATGCTGGACCCCGATGCCATTGCCGCGGAGTACATGCATCTGATTAACCAGCACCGCTCCGCCTGGAGCGACGAGCTGGTGCTGCGGCCTTGGGTGGAGCGGTTCTAGGGGCTGAAACCAAGGCAAAGAAAACCCCCGCAGCCGGATGGTGCGGGGGTTCCTAATGTGAATGTGGTGCGGCTCAGCTGACGAAGGTATTGAGCAGCAGGTAGATCACCGCGGACAGAAGTGCTGCGGCAGGGACGGTGATCACCCAAGCGGCCACAATTGTCATGAAGTGGCTGCGGCGCACCAGCTTGCGGCGGCGGCGTTCCTCCGGCGCGATGCGTTTCTCCACCGGGCGGCCTGCGGCGGATTTCTTCAGGCGGCGCTCCATGTGCCACTCGCGGAAGAAGCCGACACCGAACACCGCGCCCACCGCGATATGGGTGGAGGAGACCGGCAGGCCCAGCCAGCTGGCCACGATCACGGTGATGGCGGCGGACAGCGACACGCAGTAGGCGCGCATTGGGTTCAGCTTGGTGATCTGGCTGCCGACCATGCGGATCAGCTTGGGGCCGAACAGGAACAGGCCAAAGGAGATGCCGAAGGCGCCGATCACCATCACCCAGGTCGGGATTGCGACCTTGGCGGCAAAGTCGCCGAACTCGGTGGCGTGCACGATGGCGGCAAGCGGGCCAACCGCGTTGGCAACGTCATTGGCGCCATGGGCAAAGGACAACAGGCCCGCGGAAATCACCAGCGGCAGGCCGAACAGCGCCTTCAGCGACTTGTTGCGGTTCTCCATGCCCTCGGACTGGCGCTTGATCAGCGGCGCGGTGATCACATAGGAAACCGCGCCGATGCCGGCACCGATCAGCAGCGCGGTCTGCAGGTCAATCTTGACGATCTTCTTCAGGCCTTTGAGGGCCAGATAGGCACCAAAGGCGGCGGCCATGACGGCGACCAGAACCGGCACCCAGCGCCGTGCGGCGGCGATTTTGTCGTCCTGATAGATGATCTTGGCCTTGATGAAGGCAAGGAACAGCGCGGCGATGATGCCGCCCAGCACCGGAGAGATGACCCAGCTGGCAGCGATCTTGCCCATGGTGGGCCAGTTCACTGCGGCGGTGCCCGCGGCAGCCACACCAGCGCCCAGCACGCCGCCTACGACCGAATGGGTGGTGGACACAGGCGCGCCGACCCAGGTGGCCAGGTTCACCCACAGCGCCGAGGAAATCAGCGCCGCCATCATCGCCCAGATGAACACGCTGCTGCTGCTTACTGCGGTGGGGTCGACAATGCCCTTGGAAATGGTCGACACCACATCGCCGCCTGCCAGCAGGGCGCCTGCGCTTTCACAGATGGCGGCAATCACGATGGCGCCGCCCATGGTCAGCGCGTTTGCGCCCACCGCCGGACCCATGTTGTTGGCCACGTCATTGGCGCCGATGTTGATCGCCATATAGGCGCCGAACGCCGCGGCGGCGATCACCACCATGCTCATGGCGGAACCGCCGAAGAACACGCCGGCTGCAAGGCCTGCCAGCACGATGAAGGCGAGCGCAATGCCCGGCGCCACCAGCGGGCGGGAGGCATAGCTGGTCGCGAGCTCCAGCTGGGAGATCCTGTTCAGATCCTTATCCAGCGTGTTCCATTGCGGGCGCTGATCTTCGTGGCTCATCGTCGCGTTCCTGATTCCGGGGTCTGGGCACGCGCCTACCCCCGCTCATGGAACGGATCAAGCTTCTGACATGAAAATGTCACATAACTTTTACAAACGGTGCAGAATGTCCCGCAGTTCCGGCTCATCCACCAGCCCGGCAGCCTTTGCGGGCTTCATCCACTGGCGGGTGCGCTCGCTGGATTCCGGGTAATCATCCTCCAGCTGCTCCACTTCGACCTCGAAGATCAGCGTTGTGACGGGCTCTTCGGTGCCGTTGTCGTGGCGCTTGGTGAAATGGTATTCGCCGATCGGCTGCGGGGTGATGCGGGCCGGTTTGACGCCGGCTTCCTCCCAGGCTTCCTGCAGGGCGGAGTCGGGGCCATCCTTGCCCTCAACCGGCCAGCCCTTGGGCAGGATCCAGCGCCCGGTGCCGCGGCTGGTGATCATCAGCACTTCCTTGCCGTCCGCATCCATGCGGTAGCACAGGGCGGCGACCTGCACGCGGGCAGGGCGCTGCAGCATCGGTTTGATGATCTCGTTCCAGGCGCGGGTCAGGGGGCTTGTCATTTGTGCTCAGCCTTTTGTTGTTGGGGAATATCCCGTGTCGTGTGTGTAACTGCAGGAATCTACGCCTGATTGACCGGGGTTGCAAGATGATGCGCGGGTTTGCCGTGCAGCAGACCGCAGGCCTCAGGCGGGGCTCCCGTCCGCTGATCCGTGCATCACAGATGCACCGCCAGCCGTTGGGCCGGGCAGCGCGGCTCAGCCGCGCTGCGTTTCGCTACTTGCGCCGTTTCGCCCTGAGCGTCGGGTCTTCTTGGGTCGGGTCTTCGGGCCAGGGGTGCTTGGGGTACTGGGCGCGCATGTCTTTTCTCACATCTGCATAGGAGCCGGCCCAGAAGCCCGGCAGGTCGCGGGTGATCTGGATCGGGCGCTGGGCGGGCGACAGCAGCGAGACCTTCAACGGCACGCCGCCCACCGAAGGGTGCCGGGTGACGCCGAACATCTCCTGCAGGCGGACCGAGATTTCCGGGATCTCGCCGTCATAGCTGATCGGAATCTTGCGCCCAAGCGGGGTTGTGAAACTGCCCGGCGCCTCGCGGTCCAGCATCTGCGTCTGTTCCCAGCTGAGCGCCGCCTTGAGCGCGGGCAGCAGATCGAAGCGTTTCCAGTCCTCGGCCGATTTCACCCCGTCCAGCATCGGCAGCAGCCAGTCTTCCAGGTTCTCCGTCAGACCGTGCAGTGAGAAATCCGGCAAGTCATGGCCTTCCGCCCTGACCAGTTCCACCCGCGCCGCCAGCCGCGCGGCAGCCCCGGTGAGCCGCAGGCCGAGGTCGCGCACCCCGTCCAGCATCGCCCGCGCCACCGCGTCCGGCGGCACGTCCTTCCAGATCCGGTCATCGAGAACCATGGCGCCGAACCGCTCCTGCTGGCGCGCCACCACCCGCCGGTCGCGCTTGGACCACTCGCATGTGTCCTCCCAAGTGATCTGATCCGCAAACAGCTCGCGGATCTCGGCCAGCGAGATTTGCGCCGCCATGCGGATCTTCGCCTCGCGCGGGTTACCGTCGGTATCCAGCGCCACGATGAACGGTGCCCCCGCCAGCGTATCGCCGCCATCCAATATGGCGCCCTTGCCTCCGGACAGCACGAACCGTGGATTGTCGCCCTTGCGGCGCTGGCCGACGCGGTCCGGATAGGCGAGGGCGGCCATCATCGCGGCAGACAGGCCCGCATCCCGGTGGCCTGCCTGTTTCTCCAGCCGCCGCGCCTCGCTCCTGATCCGCTCCACCACCGGGCGGTTCAGCTGGTAGGGGTGATTGCGCGCAAACCCCTTGGGGTCCCTCAGCGCCTTCAGCCGCAGCGACAGGTCCGCAGGGCCGCCGCGTAGCGGATCGCGTTCACCCAGCAGGGCCGCCAGGGGCACAGCGGCAGGGCCTGCCTGCAGCAGCATATGGCCAAGCCGCGGATGCAAGGGCAGGGCGGCCAGTGCCTTACCGTGCTCAGTGATGCGCCCCTGCGTGTCCAGCGCCCCCAGCATGTTCAAAAGCGCCTGCGCCTCTGCCAGCGCGCCGGTAGGCGGCTGGGTCAGGAACGAGAGGTCCTCCGGCGCGGCGCCCCACAGCGCCAATTCCAGCGCCAGTGCGGTCAGGTCAGCGCTTTCGATTTCGGCCGGCGGAAACGCCATCAGCGCGCCTTCCTCGCCCTTGGTCCACAGCCGGTAGCAGATGCCCTCCGCCACCCGGCCCGCGCGGCCCTGCCGCTGGGTCGCCTCGGCGCGGGTGACTTTCTCGGTCACCAGCCGGGACATGCCGGATCCTGGATCAAAGCGTGCGCGGCGCGCCTGGCCCATATCCACCACCACCCTTATGTCCTGAATGGTCAGCGAGGTCTCGGCGATCGAGGTCGCCAGAACCACCTTGCGCCCCAGCGGTTCCGGCTGGATCGCCGCGCGCTGCTCGGCAAAGGGCAGGGCGCCGAACAGCGGGCGGATATGGCAATGACCGGGCAGGCGCTTCTCCAGCGCGCCGGCGGCGCGGCGGATCTCGCTCTCGCCGGGCAGGAATACCAGGATGCCGCCGCCGGTGGCCTTTGTTTCCCTTTCAGCCTGAACCACCAGATCCGCCAGCGCATCGACGCGGTGCGCCTGCGCGGGCAGGGGGCGCTCCAGCCAGCGTGTCTCAACCGGATAGCTGCGCCCCTCAGACGTCACCATCGGCGCATCCATCAGCGCCGCCACCGGCCCGGCGTCCAATGTTGCCGACATTGGCAGCAGGATCAGGTCATCGCGCAGTGCGCCCGCGACCTCCAGGCACAAGGCCAGCCCCAGATCGGCGTTCAGGGAGCGTTCGTGGAATTCGTCAAAGATCACCGCGCCGATGCCGGGCAGGTCAGGGTCCGATTGCAGCATCCGGGTCAGGATGCCCTCGGTCACCACCTCGATGCGGGTGGATGTCGAAACCTTGGCGTCACCGCGCACCCTGTAGCCGACGGTCTGGCCGGGCTTCTCGCCCAGCGTTTCCGCCATCCGCTCGGCAGCGGCGCGGGCGGCGAGGCGGCGGGGTTCCAGCATCACGATGCGGCCCTTCGTCAGCCCGGCCTCCAGCATCGCCAGCGGCACCCGGGTGGTCTTGCCCGCACCGGGCGGCGCCTGCAGCACGGCACGGCCGCGGGCGCGCAGCGCGTCCAGGAGGTCGGGGAGGGCGTCTTCGATCGGCAATCTGGTCATTCCGCCTTATCGCCAAAGGGGCGGGGGAGGTCCAGCGGCCTTGCAGCGCCCGGCAATCCGCAAACCGCCTCAGGCACGGCGGATTTGCCGCCTTTTCTGGGCCGCCCTCTGATGTAGGGTGCGCGCCAGACGGCAGGGGCTGGACTTTGCCGCACGGCTTGCGCCAAGGTCCCGCCCAACACATCAGGAAGACGCGCATGGACACCGAACAGCTCACACAAAAGATCCTCGATGGCGACCGCCGGGCGCTGGCCCGTGCCATCACCCTGGTGGAAAGCGGCCGCGAGGATCACCGCGCCAGGGCGCAGGAGCTGCTGTCGGAGCTGGCCAAGCACAAGCGCCAGTCGCTGCGCATCGGCCTGTCGGGCACGCCGGGCGTTGGCAAATCCACCTTCATCGAAAGCTTCGGCATGATGCTGACGGGCCTCGGCCTGCGGGTCGCGGTGCTGGCGGTTGATCCCAGCTCCGCCCGCTCCGGCGGGTCGATCCTGGGCGACAAGACCCGGATGGAACGGCTCAGCCGCGAGAAGAACGCTTTCATCCGCCCGTCCCCCAGCCAAAGCCACCTGGGCGGCGTCGCCCGCCGCTCCCGCGAAGCTGTCGCCCTGTGCGAGGCCGCAGGCTTTGACGTGGTGCTGATCGAAACCGTCGGCGTCGGCCAGTCGGAAACCGTGGTGGCAGAAATGTCGGACCTGTTCCTGCTGCTGCTGGCGCCTGCCGGCGGCGATGAGCTGCAGGGGGTGAAGCGCGGCATCATGGAAATGGCCGACCTCATCCTGGTGAACAAGGCCGACGGACCCTTGAAGCCAGTGGCGACCCGCACCTGCGCCGATTACGCCGGCGCCCTGCGCCTGTTGCGCAAGCGGCCGCAGGACCCCGAAGGTTTCCCCAAGGCGCTGATGGTCTCCGCGGTAGAGGAGCACGGGCTGGACAAGGCCTGGGAAGAGATGCAAACGCTCACCGCCTGGCGCCGCGAAAACGGCCACTGGGGCCGCCGCCGCGCCGATCAGTCCTGCTACTGGTTCGACCAGGAGGTGCGCCAGGCGCTCTTGGCGCGGCTGCACACCGCCAGCGCCCAGGCGGCGATGGCAAAGCTGTCGGGGCAGGTGGCCGAGGGCGCGCTGACCCCGGCGGCGGCGGCGCAGCAGATGCTGCAGGACCATTTGAAGGGCTGAGCCGCGCAGATGCAGGAAATCCGGGTCTTCGACGGCGAATGCCTGCGCGCCTCGCTGTTCAACGCAGGCGCAGAACGGCTGTTCGTGACCTTCCGCCAGCGGGTTGCCGTGGCCGGGGAGTTCGAGGACCGCGGCCCGGTCAGGAACATGACCAGGCACGGCTATGCCCATCTGCACATCCAGCCTCGCCACAACGATTGGTACATCAACAGCGAGACCAAGGCGCTGTCGCGCAGCCTGAAGGAACTGTCCAAGGGCTATGGCGACGTCTCTGCCATGGGGTTTTCCATGGGCGGCTACGGGGCGCTGCGGTTCTCCGGGGCGCTGCGCCTGAACCGCCTAGTTGCCGTCTCACCGCAATACACAATTGCGCCGGGCGTGGTGCCGCATGACCGGCGCCGCAAGGAGGCAGAGGCCTTTGATGCGGCGCTGGGCGACCTGGTGCGCTATGGCCGCCATGATCTACAGGGGGTGGTGCTGTTTGATCCGTTCCGCAAGATGGACCTCAGTCACGCGCTGTTCATCCAGGCGGTGTTTCCGGACCTGCAGCTGTGCCGGCTGTCCTGCGGCGGCCATCCGGCCAGCCAGGTGATCCGCGAGGGTGGCAGCTTCTGGGACCTGCAATCGCTGCTGCGCGACGGCCCGCTGAACGCGGCGCGGGTATTGGAGCTGCACCGCAGCCGGCGCAGGCTGTCGCGGACCTATTGGCAGAAGCTGGCACGGGTGGCCCGGCAGCGCGGCCGGCCGGGGCTCGGGGCGGCGGCAGAAGCCGGTCTGGAGAGGCTTGAAGCGGCGCAGGAAAAGGTGCAGTAAGCGCGGCAAGAAAGCTGAGTTGAATCACTTGACGCTGTTGCCGGTTGAGCGTAAGAGCAGCGGACCAGTTTTCGGGCGCAGCCAATGGCCGCGCCCCTTGTGATTTGGCGCCGGACTGCCGGAGCCTCCAAAAAACGAAGGATGAAGATATGTCGCGCCGTTGCGAACTGACCGGAAAAGGCCCGATGACTGGCAACAATGTCAGCCACGCCAACAACAAAACCAAGCGCCGCTTTCTGCCCAACCTGAACGACGTGACCCTGCAGTCCGAAGTTCTGGGCCGTGGCGTCAAGCTGCGCATCTCCGCAGCTGCCCTGCGCTCTGTCGACCACCGCGGCGGCCTGGACGCGTTCCTGGCCAAAGCCAAGGACGAAGAGCTGTCGGCAAACGCGCTGAAAGTGAAGAAAGAGATCGCCAAGGCACAAGCCGCACAGGCTTAATTCCCTGGCCTGATCCCTTCACCGGATCGGATTAAGAGACACCGCGCAGGGCTGCCCCTGCGCGGTGTTTGCGTTTGCGCAATCTGCCGCAGGATTGCGCCTTGCAGACGGTTTGCCTTGGGGGCATATCTGCCTGCAGATGATACCTGCCTTGCGCATATTCCTTGGGCTGTTCCTGGCCCTGACCGTTGCCCTGACGGCGCACAGCGCCGCCGCCCGGCAGGGGGAGCGTAACGCCGCGGGCCAGATGGTGATCTGCACCGGCACCGGCCCGGTCGCAATCTACGTCGACAGCGACGGCCAGCCGGCCAAACCGCCGCACAATTGCCCCGACTGCGTGATGCATGTGCTGGACGCGGTGATGCAGCCTGCGGGGCTGGTACTGCCGGTTGTGGTCTGCAGTGAAGCCTCGGCGGGCCGGCAGGCCGCACTGGCCTCGGTGCAGCATATTCTGAATGCCAGCGCCCGCGCGCCGCCAGCCGCCTGACGTTCACACACAGCCTATCTGAAATTTGAAAATCCAACTATGAGGAGACAGAACATGTCCCTGAAGTCTGTTGTTTTTGCAGCCGCGGCTGCTGCTGCCTTTGCCACCTCCGCCTTTGCAGGCGATGCCATGATCATGGTGCACGACCAATACGCGCGGGTATCTTCCCCGACAGCCAAGGCCGGTGCCGCCTTCATGGAGATCATGAACAAGGGTGAGGCCGACGATCAGCTGATCGACGTGCGTTCCGACGTGGCCGCCAAGGTGCAGCTGCACACCCACAAGGAAGGCGATGACGGCGTCATGAAGATGATGCATGTGGAGGAAGGCTTTGCCGTGCCGGCCGGTGAAACCCATATGCTGATGCGCGGCGGCGACCACATCATGTTCATGGGCCTGAAGCAGGCGCTGAACCACGGCGATGTGGTGAAGGTCACGCTGGTGTTCGAAAAGGCCGGCGAGGTCGAGATCGAGGTGCCGGTGGATCTGGAGCGCAAGGCCGAGGGCCACGGCCATTCGGATCACTCCGGCCACTCGAACTAAGCGCCACAGGGCAGGGCCGGCGCGGCGTCAGGCCGCGCTTCGGCCCTCCTTCGCGCCCAAAGCCCGCTCTTTGGCGGGCTTTTTGCCGCCTGGGCTCAGCCCAGCAGCTCAGCCACCCAGTCCGGAACAATCCCGCTGGCCGGGCCAAAGCGGCGCTCTGCAAAGCGGGAAGCGGTGGCCGACGGCTCCAGGTTCAGTTCCACCGTATGGGCGCCTGCCAGATACGCCTCATCGACAAAGGCCGCGGCTGGGTAAACCTCGCCCGATGTGCCGATGGCGGCAAACAGATCCGCCCCGGCCAGATGGGCATAGATCTCCTCCATGAAATACGGCATTTCACCGAACCAGACCACATCGGGTCGCCCGGCAGGCGCCGCGCAGGCAGGGCAGGGCTGGCCGGTCTGCATCTCCATTGGTGCAGGCCAACGGTGGCTGCAGGCCGCACACAGCGCGCCTGCCAGCGTGCCATGCATATGCAGCACCCCGTCTGCGCCGCCGGCCTCATGCAGCCCGTCGACGTTCTGGGTCACAATCACCACTTCTCCCGGATGCTCCCGCTGCAGCCGCGCCAGCGCCTGATGGCCCGGGTTGGGCGCTGCTTCCGCCGCCTGCCTGCGCCGCGCATTGTAGAAGCCATGAACCAGGTCCGGATTGCGCGCAAAGCCTTCGGGCGTTGCCACATCCTCGATCCGGTGCTGCGCCCAGAGACCGCCCTCATCGCGGAAGGTGCCCAGCCCGCTCTCGGCGGAAATCCCGGCGCCGGTTAGGATCACGATCTTCGCGCTCTTTTCCATCGCTGCAGAACCTCCTATCACTACTCCCGTTCAAAGGAGCCATTTGCCCATGCCTACCCGTATTCTGTTTGTCTGCCTAGGAAACATCTGCCGCTCCCCGGCGGCGGAGGGCGTGTTCCGCGCGCTTTGCCCGGAGGCTGAGACCGACAGCGCCGGCACCGCGTCCTACCACGCAGGCGAGCCGCCCTACGGCCCGATGCAGGCGGCGGCGCGGGCGCGGGGGCTGGATATCTCCGACCTGCGCGCCCGGCAGTTCCGGCGCGGCGATTTCGAGAGCTTCGACCTGATCATCGCCATGGATGACAGTAACCTGAAAAACATCGAAGCCCTGCGCCCGGCTGGCAGCGAAACCCCGGTGCGCCTGTTCACGGACTATGCGCCGGAGACCGGTGCCGGCCACGTGCCGGATCCCTATTACACCCGCGACTTCGACGGCTGCCTCGACCTGATCGAACAGGCCGCCAAGGGCCTTAGGGCGGCGCTGTAAATTACTCCGCAATCACCCGGAAACCGCCTGCCAGGAACGGCAGCTGCTGCACCGCCGGATCGATCATCTGGGTCTGCACCAGTCGGCGCACGGTCTCGGCCACATCGCGCGGCACCCGGTCGGCCCAGTCGGCGGCGGTGAACAGTGAGATTGTCCGCGACATTTCCCCGAACGGCAGCGGGAAGGCGTCGATCTGGTCGTGGAACCGGCCCGCGCGCATATACCCTAGCGGCGTGGTGATGGCCCAGCCGATCCGCCGTGCCACCATTGCCATCAGCGCCAGATGCGAGCCGACCTCAAACCGGTTCTCGAACTCCAGCTTCTGGCGCCCTAGGAGACCCTCGATCTGCTGTGAAATCAGCTGTTCGCGGGCATAGCGCAGGAAGGGCAGGCCGCTCAGCTGCTCTGCCGCCTGCGCCGCATCCGAGACCGCGCCGCGCGGCGCCACCAGGATGAAGGGATCGCGCACCAGCGGGTATTCCACCAGCCCCTCGTGCAGGCCGCCGGCAGTGGCGGCAATGGCGATATGCAGTTCCCGCGCTTCCATCGCCCGCACCACGTCGTGGCTGGAGGCGGTGATCATCTTGAACCGGCACTGGGTGAGGCTGTCGGCCAGGATGGTGGCCAGCCGAGGCGTCAGGTCATTGTCGAAGTCGTCGATCAGCCCGATCGACAGCGCCTGCAGGTGGGTGAGGTCCATCACCGTCAGCTCGCTCTGGGCCAGCCGCAGCTCGCCCAGCACCGCCTCTGTCCGGGCCAGAAAACTGCGCCCTGCGGCAGTCAGCACCATCGGGCGGCGGCCATGGTCGATCAGTTCGCTGTCCAGCGCCTTTTCCAGGTTGCGCATCTGCTGGCTGACCGCTGGCTGGCTCAGCCCGGTCATCTCGGCGGCTTGCGCCACGGATCCGGTCTTGGCCAAAGCCTCAAACACTTCCAGCCCGCGCAAGGAAACGCCCTTGATCAACATATCAACTGCTCCAATACCTTAGGCCGTTCTTTGCGGTTTGAGGCTGCGCGGGTCAAGGGTGGCAATGCCGCAGTCTTTCCCCCTTGCGAAAATGCCGCAGCGCGGATGCATCAATAGAAAAGGCGCCCCGAAGGGCGCCCCCAGCAATCGTGAATGTGCCGCCGCCTCAGCCGCAGCTGCGTGCCGCGTGGTCGCCAAAGGCCTTGTAGCGCAGCCACAGCCGCTCGTCGCTGCGGTTGGAGGACTGGCGCACCACCTGGGCCTGGTGCGGATCGGCAAACCACTTGGAGACTTTCTTGCGCTCCGACGCTGTCAGGCTGCGGTTGGCGACCTTCTGGATGCAGTTGCAAAGGCTGGGCGAGGCCGCGGTGCGGTCCGACTGGCGGCAGGCGCGTTCAATGGCGCCGGCCTCAGCGCCCGCAGGCGCCAGCGCGGCCAGAAAGCCGGCGCAGAGCGCGGTTGTCAGGAAAGTTTTCATCTGCTCATGCCCCGTGTTTGGCAAGCGGGTCTGATGCCCGCAGTTCTGGCCGCAGTATGGCAAATGCGGGGCTGCGTTTCAATCGTGGTAAACGGGGAATGAAGGGGCTGGAGCGCCACGGTCCACGGCCCTCCAGCGCTGGTTTCGCTCAGGTCTGGTTCGGCCCGCGCAGGGCGCGGACGGCCTGGCGCACGGCTTTCCAGTCTGCCGCCTCATCGTCCTTGCCGGCCTCTTCGCAGGCGCGCATCTTCTGCGCGGCCTCAGCCTCGGCCTTGTCGCCATGCGCGCTGTAGAGCGCGCGGGCGTATTCAGCGGCTTTGATTGCATCCATGCGGATCGTCCTCCTTTGCTTGTCACTCGCATCACAGGGGCGCGCGTCTCGCGGTACGGGAGCAGTATAGCGCATTTTGGCGAGCCATGCAGGGAACGGCGCGAATTTGCGGGGTTTTGGCGGCGCGGCGCGGAGGGCAGGGGGCAAAGGCCGCGTCGTAAACCTGAGGGCAGCGCCCGGTCCGAGGGTTGAAACGAAGCGCGATATTGGACAACGGGTGCGTTTGAACACCGAGGAACGCACCTGACCTTAGGGGAGGCGTAACACGCCTTCCCGTTTTGCCGGAGGCAAACCTTTGGTTTGACGGGGAAGGTCAGGCGTGTTCCGGCCTGCCGGCCGGGGGTGAGCTAACTGCAAGCCTATTGGAGCGTTTTGACGAATGCCCAAATGGCCTTGACAACGGACTGGACGCCTTCGGTTTGCGCCGTGACGGTGACGGCTGTTGCCCTTGCGGTCCACTTTGCACCGGCCTTCGCCAATTCCTTAGTTCCCTCGCGGATCATGCCATCCGCAACAGACCCGCAGTAGGCCGCCATGCGCAGGGAAATCTCCCAAAGAGTCTTGGCGATCTTTTCCAGCAGCGACGGGGAGGGCGACGGTTTCGCAATCTCCTCCTCCAGTTCCTCAACCTGTTTCCAGATCAGCGAAAGGTCAGTTTGCAAAGCGCGCGCCGCAGCATCCTCCAGCGGCGGCCCGCCATTGTCGCCGAAAAGAGCAGCTTTAGGAGTGCGTTCGGCTGCGCCAAGCTGTGCCTTGAGGCGGGCGACTTCCTGTTCCAGCTCAAAGAGAGCGCGGATGCGTTCGATTTCGGCAGCGACGGCCTTCGGGCCAGCGTCCCAGATTGGCTCGTCAATCAAAGCAATTCGCTGTTGTAGCTTCCAGTCGAGTGGTTTCCCCTCTAGGAAGCCTTGGTACCATTCGCGCCAGAAACTGTATTCTTCAGCTGTTAGATAGTCCGAAAAAATTCGCTCTTCTCGATAACTTGTTTGTGGTTGTTCGCTATTTAGCCAAAGCGGAGCGGAAAACATGTCCTGAGATGCACCGACACAATCCTTCCAACTCAGATCAAGAAGGCGATTTTGCTCTACCCAATATGCGTTGTCCATTTCGCGATTGCGACGGAAACTGTGAAAGGAGGTTTTTCTATGCTCGTGGCTTCCAAATTCTGAAGCTACATCATGAATGATTTTTTGGGCCAAGTCCTTGTCTGGTGCCGAAGCTAACTTTGCAGCATAGAAAACCGAAGATTTTCGATGCAAAATGGATTTCTCTTGTCGCTTGGCGGAGGCCTCCAAGGCAGACATCAGTTCCGCAGACGGGTCTCTGTAGTGGGCCAGGGCTCTCAGAATTACCTGGAACCTTGGCAGCAGGAACACTCCACTCTGATCTTTGTATGATGAAAAATTCACATCGATCAGGTTTCTCAAGATCGCGCGCAAAGCAACGCCAGTGCTTACCGTTACGTCTCTGTATGCTAGTTCGCTTCGAAGGCGCGAAGGGTAGTCGATGTCTGTCACAGGAATATGCCGTCACACTAATATGCGGCCTGATCAGCGTACGCACCACCTTGACCAAACCCCGAATCCAAATCATATGCCTCAGCATGACTGACCTCGCTCACATCCGCAATTTCTCCATCGTCGCCCATATCGACCATGGCAAATCCACCCTCGCTGACCGGCTCATCCAGGAGACCGGAACGGTGAAGGACCGCGATATGAAGGAACAGCTGCTCGACGCCATGGACATCGAGCGCGAGCGCGGGATCACCATCAAGGCCAACACCGTGCGCATCGACTACAAAGCGCAGAACGGTGAGACCTATGTGCTGAACCTGATCGACACCCCCGGCCACGTCGACTTTGCCTATGAGGTCTCCCGCTCCATGCGCGCGGTTGAGGGCTCGCTGCTGGTCGTCGACTCGACCCAAGGGGTGGAGGCGCAGACGCTGGCCAACGTCTATCAGGCCATCGACGCGGATCATGAGATCGTCCCGGTGCTGAACAAGATCGACCTGCCGGCGTCGGACTGCGACCGGGTGGCGGAGCAGATCGAGGATGTGATCGGCATCGACGCCACCGGCGCCATCCAGGTCTCTGCCAAGACCGGCCAGGGCATCCGCGAAACGCTGGAAAGCATCGTGCAGCACCTGCCTGCACCCGAAGGCACCCGCGACGCGCCGCTGAAGGCCATGCTGGTGGACTCATGGTACGACAGCTACCTCGGCGTGATCGTCCTGGTCCGCATCATGGACGGCGTCCTGAAAAAGGGCATGCGGGTCAAGTTCATGTCGAACAACACCCTGCACCATGTCGACCGCATCGGCGTGTTCCGCCCCGCCATGCAGGTGGTGGATGAGCTGGGCCCGGGTGAGATCGGCTTCCTCACTGCCTCGATCAAGCAGGTGCGCGACACCCGCGTCGGCGACACCATCACCAACGACCGCAACGGCACCGAAAAGGCCCTGCCGGGCTTCAAACCGGCCCAGCCGGTGGTGTTCTGCGGTCTATTCCCGGTGGATTCGGCCGAATTCGAGGACCTGCGCGACGCCATCGACAAGCTCGCGCTGAACGACGCCTCCTTCAGCTTTGAAATGGAAACCTCCGCCGCCCTCGGCTTCGGCTTCCGCTGCGGCTTCCTGGGCCTGCTGCACCTGGAGGTGATCCGCGACCGGATCGAACGCGAATACAACATCGAGCTGATCACCACCGCACCAAGCGTGATCTACCACGTCTACATGAAGGGCAAGGACAATGTGCCCGGCGAGATGATCGAGCTGCACAACCCTGCCGACATGCCCGACCCCTCCAAGGTCGACCACATCCAGGAGCCGCGGATCAAGGCGACCATCCTGGTGCCGGACGAATACCTGGGCGACGTGCTGAAGCTCTGCCAGGACCGCCGCGGCATCCAGATGGACCTGTCCTACGCCGGCTCCCGCGCCATGGTGGTCTATGACCTGCCCTTGAACGAGGTGGTGTTCGACTTCTACGACCGCCTGAAATCGGTGACCAAGGGCTATGCCTCCTTCGACTACCAGATGACCGGCTACCGCCAGGACAACCTGGTCAAGATGTCGGTGCTGGTGAATGACGAGCCGGTCGATGCGCTCTCCACCATGGTGCACCGCGACCGGGCCGAGATGCGCGGCCGCGCGATGTGCGAAAAGCTCAAGGAGCTGATCCCGCGCCACATGTTCAAGATCCCGATCCAGGCCGCCATCGGCGGCAAGGTGATCGCCCGCGAGACCCTGTCTGCCCTGCGCAAGGACGTGACCGCCAAATGCTACGGCGGCGACGCCACCCGGAAGCGCAAGCTCCTGGACAAGCAGAAAGCGGGCAAGAAGAAGATGCGCCAGTTCGGCAAGGTGGATATTCCTCAGGAGGCCTTCATCTCGGCGCTGAAGATGGACAGCTGACCTTTTGGCCGCCTCAAGGCGGCCTTTTTTTTGTTGATTTCAATATTGGAACTTTGTTTTGGGAAAGTATGTTATTTCGGTGCCGTATGGACGAATTGAGGCAAAGTCCTTTCGCTCTCTTATCGCTCGTTGCAGAGAGGAGCGCGACCATTGGGTAGCCTTTGATTTCGTCCAGCCAATCGACTTTTCCAGAGAGGCGGGAACGCAAACATTCGCAGGGGCGCAAGCCAATTTTTGCAAGAGGATGTCATGTGTCTGGGAGAATGTCTTCGAAAACCTAAACCAATATGATGCTCAGTCATTTGCACAGATCAGTGGTGAGATTATCAGTGAAATTGAGGCGACCCCAGAGCTGCCACCGTATTCACAGTCGCATTTAGGTCGAACGATCAAATCTTGGTTTGATGGGGAGAACAAAGAGGGGGCAATGGCTTTGCTCTACGCTTTTGCCACCAAAAGAAGTAACAACGCGAATTTTGCCTCTGTTGGCCATCGAAACCATGAGTTCTACAACGCATTTTCGCTTTCATTGTTCCACTCAATTATTGCCCAAGGTGATGTGCTTGTGGTGCCGACAGAGGCTGCACTTAGAGATGAAAAAATTGCTGAAGAAGTTTCGGAAGAGCTAGGGGTGCTCTCTGACAAAGTTAAATACGAGATTAGTAAACGCGAGCGTGAAACTGCTGCCTTCGAAAAGAAAGTTGCGGCAAAGGTTAAGCAGCTTCACTCAAAGTACCTGCAAGATTGCAAACGTGCCAAGGACTTAGAAAGAAGTGCTTTCAATGCGCGTGAGAAAAAGGAAGAAGAGGCACTTGAAAGCCGAAAGGAAAGCTTTGAGAACTTGCGACAACTCTACGAAGCGCAACTTCGATTAAAGCACCCTGCCACAATGTGGGAGGAGCGGCGTAGAGAACATCAGGGAAATTCAGCTAACGCATGGAAGTTGTTCATTGGGGGAGCTCTCACTTTCTTTGCGCTTTGTGTATTGTTTGTCTACTATGCGGGTGATTGGGTGGCGGCGAGTTTTGTTAGGAGCGGATGTAATCTAGGTAGTGAAGCGGTGTGCAGTGGGATTTCGGCTAAAGGACCATTGGTCATAGCTGTCGTTCTAACTGTTCTGACACTAGCACTCTGGTTTCTTAGATTGCAGATGAAACTCTTTCTGAGCGAACGGCACTTAGCCCTGGATGCCCGCGAAAGAAGTGCATTTGCGGAAACGTATCTTTCGTTGGTCCAGCAAGAGGCAATTTCCGGAGAACGAGAAGTCGTTGTCCTGCAGTCATTGTTTCGCCCCACGCAGGATGGCATCATACAAGATGATAATGGCCCTGATTTCGCTGTTGCCGGAATTTTGGCGAAGGCACTGGAGCGAGGCAAGTAGACTGGATTTCTTGGGTATTTGAGCGCTGTTAGCATGAATTGAGCTCAACAGAAGAATACCATTGCTGATTTTGACTTCCAAGCGTTGCAAATAAAGCGTGCCTATCCAATCTCCCGCCCGGTCGCCAGACCGGGCGGCGCCCGGCCCGCCCCCCACGGGGCGGGCGCTTCGCTTCCCACCCCGCCGGGCCGGGCGCTGCCCTCCGCGTGCTGATCTGATGTCAGGCAAACTCCATTAAGCGGGCAGGCTTGCACTACGCTGTCGGCCAACCGCCGCTCCTCTCTAAACCTATGTGCGCCACTCTCCGCCCATCCGCCACGTCTCCGCACCAACCCGCTGAAAACGCACCTGTTCCGTGTTATCCTCAATCCCGTTCATCTGGGGAGGATAACACCATGAAACACCTGACTTTGGCCGCCGCGATCACCTTCCTGGCGTCGCCGCTTCTGGCCGGGCAGTGCCCCGCCGATATTGCTGCCATCGACGCCGCGCTGGCCGCAGGCACCGAACTGTCGGAGGAAGACCTGGCAACCGTCCAGGAACTGCGCGACGAGGGGCAGAGCCTGCATGACGCGGGCGATCATGACGCCTCGGTCGCAACCCTGGCCGAAGCCAAGGCAATGCTGGGGATCTGAGGCCCGACCCCGAAACAGAAAACGCCCGGCGCAACACCGGGCGTTTTGCATCTCCTCGCGCAGGCAGCTGCGCTTACAGCGCGTCCTGCACGTCCTGCGCCGCGCCGCTGATTGCGTTGCCGGCCTTGGAAATGTCGCGCCCGGCGCCCTTGGCGGTCTCGCAGGCCGCCAGCCCCAGCAGCATCAGCGCGCAGGCAAAAATCCGCATCATTCCGGTCACTCCTCAAATCTGCTCTCTCTGTTGGCAAAATGTCTAGCAAGCCATTGGGGCGCAAGCCAGAGCCTTTGATGCGGTTGAGCGAGGTCAAGGCCGCGGGGGCCACGCCGGGCTAGGCTTCGGGTGAACAGTCACGAGGAGGCAGAGCCATGGACCTATCAACCCGCAAACAGGCGCTGGAGGCGCGCCGCGCCGAGCTGACCGGCCATCTGAGCAAGGTTGAGCACACGCTGGACGCACCAATGCCGCAGGACTGGGAGGACCGCGCCTCCGAGCGGCAGGGCGACGAGGTTCTGGAAAGCCTCGGCAACGCAGAGCTGGACGAACTGCGCCGGATCGACGCCGCGCTGGGCCGGATCCGGGCCGGCACCTACGGCATCTGCGCCGGCTGCGGCGGCCTGATTTCCGACGCGCGGCTGGATCTCTTGCCCGCTGCGCCGCTGTGCAAAACCTGCGCCGGAGCGGCAGCGGGGTAGGGCGCGGCCTCCGGTTCAATGGGGATTTACCAGAAATTTGCAACTTATAAGATAGTGCAATCCCCGTAAATCGCGAGTATCTTGACCTGGATCAAGGAGATAGAACTGACCCGGGGGCACGTTGCGCGAAACCTGAACTGGAGGGCATGGACGATGGACTTTTCCGCCAGAAGAGAATTGCTTGAGGCGCGGCGGCAGCGCCTGGCCGGGCTGCTGTGCCGCACCGGGCAGGCCCCTGCAGCACCCCGGATGGGCTCTCACCGCCAGCCACGCTCTGAACGCGGCGCGGGTTGCGCGATCGAGGTGCTGCCCTACGCCAGCCACGAGGAGCTGCGCCGGATCGAGGCCGCGCTGGCCCGCCTGCGCGACGGCTCCTACGGCTATTGCCGGATCTGTGGCGACGACATCGGCGACGACTTTCTGGACCAGCGCCCGGCCTCGCCCTTTTGCAAGTCCTGCGCTTTGTAGCCGCGCCGCCCGCGCTGCGGCTCAGCAATGATTTCCTCCAGTGCCAGCGGCCTTTCGGGCCGCTGGCTTTTATGCCTGCAGGTATTTTGCTGGGGGCGCACTTTTTTTTGCCGGGGGCGCACAGGTTTTTTGCCACGGGCGCACCGGGGCCGTTGCCCGGTGGCAGCGCCGCACTACTTTAGCCCTTCGCGCGCAAAGGCCCCGTTGCCGTGCTTGCCGGGATGTGCCACAACCGGCCTGACCGACTGAACAAATGAGTTTAGCAGATGCCAGAATTCACTGAGCGCCGCCGCATGATGGTGGATACCCAGATCCGTCCCTCGGATGTCACCAAATACCCGATCATCGAGGCCATGCTGGCGGTCCCGCGGGAGAAATTCGTGCCGGACGCGCAGCGCGAGGCGGCTTATGCCGACCAGAACGTGCGCCTGGGCGGCGGCCGGGTGCTGATGGAGCCGCGCACCCTGGCCAAGATGCTGGATGCGGTCGATCTGCAGAACGACGAACTGGTGCTCGATGTGGCCTGCGGCTTTGGCTACTCCACTGCGGTGGCTGCGCGCATCGCGCAGATGGTGATTGGTGTCGAGGAAGACGAGGCCATGGCCGCGGACGCGCAGGAGCTGCTGAGCGAGACCGGCGCCGACAACGCCATCGTGCACGTTGGCCCGCTGGCCGAAGGCGCGGCCGAACACGGCGCCTATGACGTGATCCTGTTGCAGGGCGGCGCCGAGGAGCTGCCCGCAGCACTGCTGGACCAGCTCAAGGACGGCGGCCGCGTCGCCGCGCTGATGATGACCGGTAACCTGGGCGAGGTTAAGATCGGCTACAAGACCGGCGGCCGGATCTCCTGGCGGTTTGAATTCAACGCCAGCGCGCCGGTGCTGCCGGGCTTTGCCGCGGCAAAGGAATTCGCGCTCTGAGCCTGAGGGGCTGGCGCTGCGGCGGGACCCGCTGCAAGATATGAGGAGGGGCCGGGCGCCGATCATTGGGTGCCCGGAGCAGGAACCAACAAACCGCGGCTGGCGGCGCGGCAAAAGATAAGGCAACCGATGCGAATGAAATTTCCGGCGAGTGTGTTCAAGGCTTTTGTATTTGCCGGCGGCGTGGCGGCGACGGCGCTGATGCCGCTGAAGGCGGCGGCGGACAACCTGTCCGACGCGATGATCGGCGCATATAAGACCAGCGGCCTTTTGGAACAGAACCGGGCGCTGCTGCGCGCCGCGGACGAAGATGTCGCCGCAGGCGTCGCCCGCCTGCGCCCGGTGATCGAATGGACCACCTCCGCCACCCATACCTATACCCGCGGCACCAGCCAGTTCGGCAACTTCAATGAATTCACCGACAATGAAATCCGCACCCAGCTGCAGCTGACCCAGCTTGTCTTTGACGGCGGTGAAACGCGGCTGCGCAAACAGGCCGCGCAGGAACTGGTGCTGGCCACCCGCCAGCGGCTGATCAGCATTGAGCAGCAGGTGCTGTTCTCGGCGGTGCAGGCCTATGTCGGCGTGCTGCAGGGACAGGAAAACGTGTCGCTGCGCCGCAACAACCTGCGTCTGCTGCAGGAGGAGCTGAAAGCGGCCCAGGACCGGTTCGAGGTCGGCGAGGTCACCCGCACCGACGTGGCGCTTGCCGAAAGCCGGGTGGCGGCCGCCCGCGCCAACCTGACTGATTCCGAAGGCACGTTGCGGACTGCCCGCGCCACTTATTTGCAGGTGGTCGGCCATCAGCCGGGCAGCATCGCAGGCCAGCCGCGGCTGCCGTCGCGCAGCGCCTCGCTTGATCAGGCGCAGTCGATTGCCCTGCGCAACCAGCCCGACCTTCTGGCGCAGCAGTTCTCGGTCAAGGCGTCCGACCTGCTGGTGCAGGCCACCACCAAGGCGCTGGGGCCGAGCGTGAACTTCACCGCCCGTGCAGGCCTTGGCGAAAACATCAATGACGGAACCGGCACCTCCTCGGATTTCACCGCCTCGCTGTCGCTCAACCAGCAGCTCTACACTGGCGGTCTCAACGCCGCGACCCGGCGCCGGGCCATTGCCACCGCCGATGCCGAACGCGGCACTCTGATCAACGTTCAGCGCTCGATCCTGCAATCGGTCAGCGCCGCCTATTTCAACGTTGAAACCGCCCGCGCAACCCTGGTCTCCTCCGGCGAACGGGTGCGCGCCTCCAAAGTGGCCTTTGACGGCATTCGCGAGGAAGCCACCCTGGGCGCCCGCACCACGCTGGATGTGCTGCAGGCTGAGCAGGAATACCTCGATGCGCAGACCGAACAGGTCAATGCCCGTGCGAACCAGGCCCTGGCGGCCTATCAGCTGCTGCAATCCCAGGGGCTGCTGACCGCAGAGCATATCGGCCTGGCGGTCGAGATCTACGATCCCACCCTCTATTACAACCTGGTCAAGGACGCTCCGGCCCATCACAGCAAGCGCGGCAAGGATCTGGACCGGGTGCTCAAGGCCTTGGGACGTAACTGACAATTCATCCTATCAGTTGTGCGGGAAGGGGAAGGCCGCTACACTCTGACTCAAGAGGCAAGAGTGGTTTTAGATAATGTCCGACCCAGTTACCCACGCTGAGATTGAAGATGTATTGTCCTCGATCCGCCGGTTGGTGAGCGAAGACACACGGCAACAGCCCGCGGCGCCGGAACCGGCGGCGCGGCTGGTGCTGACACCCGCCCTGCGGGTACAGGAGGCCGACGCCCCCGTCAGCGGCCCGCCCGCTGCAGAACCAGATGCAGGGCAGGACACAGAGGCTGCTGAGGCTGTCGCGGAACCGGCCGAGCAGGCAGCGGAAGACCTGCCGCAGACTGGTTTCGAAGCACAAGAACAGGGCGGTGGCACCGCCGCCATCGCGGATACCGCAGCTGCGGAAGACCTCGCCGCCAGCCTGGCACCGGAACCGCCGCTGGCCTTCCGCCACCACAGGGACCGGGACATTGGCCGAACGAACGCGGATGCACCGCAGGAGACGGCCGAAGATCAGGCCCCGTCTGCCGCCGCTGCGGATCCTGCCGAAACAGATGCGCCCTGGGGCAACCCCGAAACCACCCTGTTTGCCGCCGCTGCCGGAGCCGGGCAGCACGCTGACGATGAAGCCGGGGACGAAGGTACACACGCTGAAGGGGAGGCGGACGCCCAAAAGGCCGCGCCAGTCCTGCTGACGGAGGAAAGCCTCGCCAGCACCACCGCCGGCGCCCGCGCCGCATCCGTAGTCCGCAAGATTGCGGAGCTGGAGGCGCGCAGCACAGCCGCACAGGACCGCGCCCGGCAGCACTGGGAGCCGGACAGCCAGACCGAGGCGCCCTTTGCCGGCGCCGGTCCCGACACCATCGAATGGCGGGATGAGCCGCTGCCGCACCGCCGCACCCGCCGCGCGGACAACGGCATCCCGGATGCCGCTGCAGAGGATATCGCACCGGACACTGCCGATGACCCGGCCAGCGCCGAAGCAGCGCTGGATCCGGAAGCGGCTGCGGACACGCTGGAGGCGGCGGTGGAAGACGCAGTCACCGGCGCGGCAATGGACACGCTGGCGGAGGAGGGCAGCGACAGCTACCTCGACGAAGACGCCCTGCGCGACCTGGTGGCCTCCATCGTCCGCGAGGAACTGCAGGGCCCGCTGGGTGAGCGCATAACCCGCAACGTGCGTAAACTGGTCCGCCGCGAAATCCACCGCGCATTGGCCGCCCACGACCTGCTCTGATCCGGTCCGTTTCTGGATAGGTTTGTTTCGGGGGAGGGATGAAAGGGCCCGCTTCCGGCTCAAGAGAAAACGGGGGCCGTCCCCTTTCCCCATCGCCTTCGCAGGCAGATGCCTATGGCGCACCGGAACCTGCATCAAGGACGCTGCGCGCCAGCAAGCTGGCAAGTCCTTGACGCAGAACCCTGACCGCCATTTCCCGGCATCAGCGAAGGCGACGGAGAAAGGGGACGGCAGCCAGCCCGGCGGCTGCGGTCAGGCCCGTACCTCCTGCGCCAGCTCCATCAGCTGATCCAGATCCATGTAGCGCTCCAGGTGATCGGCCAGCGCGTCCAGCACCTCCTCCACACCGTCCTCATATCCCGCCTGGCTTTCATGCCCCAGCGAAGCCAGCACGCTGGCGCGGAAGGCGTCCTCGGAAAACAGCCCATGCAGGTAGGAGCCCTTGACGCGCCCGTCGGCAGAGGCCGCGCCCTCGGCCCGCCCATCAATGCTGAGCCAGGCGCGGGCGCAGTCGGCGCCGGTGGTGCGGCCCATGTGAATCTCATAACCGCTCACAGGCAGGTTGCCGTCGCGCGTGACCGCCTCGGTCAGCGTCACCCGCTTTTCCCCGGCCATCACCGTGTGCACGTCCAAGAGGCCCAGCCCCTCCACCTTGCCGGGCCGCCCGTCAACTCCTTCGGGATCGTCGATGGTCTTACCCAGCATCTGGTAGCCGCCGCACAGCCCCAGTACATGGCCGCCGCGCCGGTGATGCGCCAGGATGTCGATGTCCCAGCCCTGCGCCCGTAAATAGTTGAGATCGCCGATGGTCGATTTGCTGCCGGGCAGGATCACCAGGTCCGCATCGCCGGGCAGGGCGCGGCCCGGCGGCACGATCTCCACCGTCACCTCCGGCTCCGCCGCCAGCGGGTCCAGGTCGTCGAAATTCGCCATCCGCTCCAGCTGCGGCACCACCACCTTGCAGGCGCCGCCCTGGCGCGAAGCGATGTCCATCATGTCCTCGGCGGGCAGTTTCCAGGCATCCCAGAACCACGGCACCACGCCCAAGGACGGCCAGCCGGTGCGCGCGGCAATGTCGTCGCGGCCGCCGTCAAACAGGCTCAGGTCGCCGCGGAAGCGGTTCACCATGAAACCCACGACCCGCTCCAGGTCCTGAGGCTCCAGCACCGCATGGGTGCCAACAATTTGCGCAATCACCCCGCCGCGGTGAATGTCGCCGGCAATCACCACCGGCACCCCGGCGGCGCAGGCGAAGCCCATATTGGCAATGTCGTTCTTGCGCAGGTTGGTCTCGGCCGGGGAGCCTGCGCCCTCGATCAGCACCAGATCGGCATCCGCCGCCAGCCGGTGAAAGCTCTCCAGTGCCGCTTCCAGCAGGCCGGATTTGTCGCGCATGAACGATCCGGCTCCTTGGGTGCCGCGGCGCTTGCCCTGCACGATCACCTGCGCACCGGTGTCGGTCTCGGGCTTCAACAGCACCGGATTCATATCGGTATGGGGCGGGCGTTTGGCGGCCCGCGCCTGCAGCGCTTGCGCCCGGCCGATCTCGCCGCCCTCAGGTGTCACCGCGGCGTTGTTCGACATGTTCTGCGGCTTGAACGGCGCCACCTTCAGCCCGCGCCGCACATAAGCGCGCGCCAGTCCCGCCACCAGCAGTGACTTGCCGACATTGCTGCCGGTGCCCTGGATCATGATTGCGCGTGCCATCAGCCGCTCCCTGCCTGTGCCCCGTTGTTCAGGGGCCTGCATAGCAGGTTAGACGCCCCCGTCCATGGGGGCTGTGCCGCAAGCGTCCCGCGGCAGCCGCCGCGCGACAGGGTTCCCCTGCGGAAACCCCGGCATGCAAAAAGAAAAACGCGCCCCTAAGGGCGCGCTTTTCAGCAATGCGCAGGGGAAGCCTTAAGCGGCTTCAGCCTGCGCAGCGTTGCGGCGTTCGCTTTCTTCACGCGACAAAGCAACCGAGGTCCGCACACCGCGGCCCACGAAGTCCATCAGGCCTTCCACAACCCGTTCGTTCGGGTCGATGCCGGCGCAGGACAGCACTTCGCGGCCATCGCGCGAGCGCGCCCAGCGGGCGATCTGTTCCGGGCCATTGCCGTATTTCTTGTCGTCGGCGATGGCATCATCCAGTGCGGCCAGGACAACGGCTGCAAACAGTTTGCGGGCGCGGTTGCCTTGCTCGTTATTATAAGCGGTGCCGTCTACGAAATCTCGCATCTCGTATCCCTTGTTGTTCTTGCTATTGCAATTTTCGGCGTAGCGCTGCTTATGACGGAAGTGTGACGATTCGGATAGAGCGCAGATGCATAGCTTTCATGCAATTTGCGCATATCTTATTCACAGATCTTCCATACCATATCCTTGTCTTGCCAGCGATCAGCCCGCCAGATATAGGGTCTTGCAAATTATCATCAACCATCTGAAAGGCATTTTCCCATGCCCAAGATCAACGGCAACGAAATCCGTCCCGGCAATGTGCTGGAACATAATGGCGGCCTTTGGGCAGCGGTGAAGGTCGACCACGTCAAACCCGGCAAGGGCGGCGCTTTTGCCCAGGTCGAGATGCGCAACCTGCGCAACGGCTCCAAGCTGAACGAACGTTTCCGTTCCGCGGACAAAGTGGAGCGTGTCCGCCTGGAGCAGAAAGACCAGCAGTTCCTCTATGAGAGCGACGGCATGCTGGTGTTCATGGACGCCGAAACCTATGAGCAGATCGAACTGCCTGCGGAGCTGCTGGGCGACCGCCGCCCGTTCCTGCAGGATGGCATGACCATTGTGGTGGAATTCTACGAAGCCGAGGCGCTGAACGCGACCGTGCCGCAGAAAGTCACCTGCAAGATCGTCGAGACCGAGCCGGTTGTCAAAGGCCAGACCGCGGCAAACTCCTTCAAGCCCGCGATCCTGGACAATGGCGTCAAAGTCATGGTGCCGCCGTTTGTCGGCCAGGATGAGATGATAGTGGTGAACACAGAGACCATGGAATATTCCGAGCGCGCCTGAACCGGGACGCCTTCGGAAAAACGGAAAAGCCGCCCTCCCTCGGGGGCGGCTTTTTCTGTGTCTGCGCAGCGCCCAAGACTTTTCTGAAAAGTCTTGGCAAAAGTTTTCAAAAACTTTTGCACCAGCCGCCGGGCGGATCACCCCGCAGGCAGCGCCAAGCTGAAGCCGCATTCATCCATCATCTTGCCATAGGCCGCGGTGAACCCGCTGAGCGAGGCCTCGTAGAACATGTCATTGCCCGCCCAGATCTCCACCCAGCGCCCCTGTTTCATCGCCTGCAGCATCACTAGGTGGTCCTGGAACCGCAGCGCGCTTTCGGCTTCGGCCAGGCCTTCCTCATTGATCCAGGAATTGATCCCGGCAGAGAGGGAGAAACTGCGGTCGAAGTCAAAGATGAAATCCACCGTGCCGCCCTGCTGCATCAGCGTCGGGTAATGACGCGGCGCGTATTCCTGCACCTTGGCCATCGGATAGACATCCGGCGGGCCCGCATCGCCGGAAAACACCTCCAGCGCCAGCAGCGGGTCGCCATCGCCGCCGGTCCAGGCGCGGCAGGTCAGATAGCTGTCCTGCTCGGTCTCATGCGGTTCGGTGGCGACATGCCAGTCCTTGTAACTCCAGTAGTCTGCCCAAGCGGGGCAGGCAGCCAGCACGGCAGCACACACTGCAAACATCAGACGCATCAATTACCCTTTCAGCAAATCCTGCGGCGACCCTAACGCAATCAGGTGAACAGAGGCTTGTCAGAAACCCAATGCGTCCAGCCGAGCCTCGACCATGTTTCGGTAGCTGGCGCCAAACAGCCGCAGATGCACCAGCGCGGGCCACAGCTGATAGATGGGAAGGCGCGCTTCAAACCCCGGCTCCAGCGCGCCATAGGCGTTGTGAAACGCCGCAGGCGGCGCGCCGAACAGATTTAGCATCGCCAGATCCACCTCCGCATCGCCGTAATAACACGCCGGGTCGATCAGAAAGGCCTGGGGGCCGCTGAACAGCACATTGCCGCTCCACAGATCGCCATGCAGCAGCGCGGCAGGCGGCGTAGCGGGCAGCAGCTCCGGCAGCCGGGCACACAGCGCTTCTATCCGCGCTCGCAGGTCACGGGGCAGGGCGTCCGGGGCAGCCAGCAAGCGGCGGCTGGTCCAGAACTCCACCCAGTCCGCCAGCGGCGCGTTCGGAATCGCCACCGGACCAAAGGCATAGTCTTCCGCCCAGCCGTAGTGCGGCCCGGTTGCAGAATGCAGCTGCCGCAGGGATTGCCCCAACGCCTGCCAGCCATTTGAAGTGGCCCCGGTTTCCTCCAGCGCTTCCATCAGCAGCACTTGACCGGCGGCGCCCAGCACCTCCGGCGCAGGCGCGCCCGCGTCCCGGATCGCGCGCAGCATCGCCGCCTCCGCCGCCACCAAAGGCCCGGTCTTGGCCACCACACGGCGGCCATCGCTTAAGGAAAGCAGCTGCACGTCCGACAAATCGCCGCCATGCAGCGGGCGGGCGCGCAAAACCTCCGCGCCCAGCAGGGACAGAACCGTCTGGTTCAGCCCGCTCACGGCGTCCAGGTGACGCGGGCGTCTCCCGCCTGCATCTCCCCTTTGGCGCGGTCGAACCGCAGATAGGCAATGCCCTTTCCACCCGATTGGGTGAACAGCGTGCCTACCGGTTTGCCGCCGGCGGTGATCTCCGTCCCCACTGGCGCCGCGCCCTCGACTTCGACCGTGCGCAACCCCTTGCGCAGCTCGGTCTTGTGCTTCATTCGCGCCGTCACCTCCTGGCCGACATAGCAGCCCTTGCGGAAATCAACGCCCTTCAGCGCCTCAAAACCCGCCTCCAGGATATAGCTCTCCGGCCCCAGCTCAACGCCGCTTTCGGGAATGCAATGCGCCACCCGGATCGCGTCCCAGTCGCTGCCGTCATCGCCGCCCTCTGCGCCATACAGCCGCCAGCCCAAATCCCCGTGGCGCGGATCCTTCAGCGCGCCTTCAGGGGCTGCGCCAGTGCCGCGCTTCACCTGCAGCTCCGTCATCTCCACCTGCACATCGGCGCGCAACCGGTACATGTTCAGCCGCTTCATCAGCCCCTCGGCCAGCGACGCCTCCACATCCAACAGCACCGCATCGCCGTCTGCGGCCAGAAAGAAATCCGCCAGGTATTTTCCCTGCGGCGTCAGCAGCGCGGCATAGACCAGCCCGCTGTCCAGATGGTCCACATTATTGGTCACCAGCCCCTGCAGGAAGCTCTTGGCGTCAGCGCCAGTCAGGCGCAGGATGCGGCGGTCGCTCATTTGTGTCTCCGGGTTGCTGCCAATGGCGTTTCACTGCTTGGCCCAGTGATATAGGAAGCAGGGCGGAAGAAAACAGCAAATCCTCTTCAAGGAGCCCCCATGCCCGCGCCGGTCAGCATCGTCATTCCCACTTTGAACGCTGAAGGAGAGCTGCCCGCCACGCTGGAGCATCTGATGGAGGGGCTGGCGGCCGGACTTATCCGGGAGCTGGTGATCAGCGATGGCGGTTCAACGGATGCGACCCGCGCCATTGCCGAAGCGTCCGGCGCCGAATGGATCAGCGGCGCCCCGTCCCGCGGCGGCCAGCTGCGGCGCGGCTGCGCGGCGGCGCAGGGGGGGTGGCTGCTGGTGCTGCACGCCGACACCCATCTAGCGCCGGGCTGGGCTGCGGCGGTGACCAAGCATCTGCACGAGGGGCAGGGCCGCCCCGCCTGTTTCCGCCTGCGGTTCCGGGCGCGCGGGGCAATGCCCGCCTGGGTCGCCGGCTGGGCCAATCTGCGCACGCGTGTGTTCGGGCTGCCTTACGGTGATCAGGGCCTGTTGATTGCCCGCACGGACTACGAGGCTGCGGGCGGCTATCCGGATCAGGTGCTGATGGAGGACGTGGCGCTGGCGCGCCTTCTCAAAGGGATCACTGTCCTGCCAAGCGCGGCGCTCACCAGCGCCGTGCGCTACCAGCGCGCGGGCTGGCTGCGGCGTGGAGGCAGGAACCTGTGGACGCTGATACGGTATTTTTTTGGTGGAAAGCCGGAAAGGTTGGCAAAATACTATAGTAAGTAGAATGTCTTGCCTGGCCGGAGGCCGGGCAGCGCCCGTCCCGCCCCCCCACGGGGCGGGCGCCGCCCTTAACGTTCTGGAGTTGAGGAAATCTTTACCCAAACACCTTCTTAGCAAAGCGGCGGAACCAGCGTTCCTTGCCGCGCCGGGCGCCGCCGGGAACCTGCTCTGCCTGGGCGGCAATGCCTGCGGTGTCCACCACCGTCTTGCCGTCCTGAAACTGCAGGCGGTAGAGGTCGGCATAGATGCCGCCGCGGGCCAGCAGCTCGTCATGGCTGCCCTGGTCCACCACCCGGCCGCGGTCCATCACCACGATCTTGTCGGCATTGCGGATGGTCGACAGACGGTGCGCGATCACCAGCGTGGTGCGCCCGCCCGACAGCTTGTCCAGCGCCTTCTGCACAACCTTCTCAGACTGCGCATCCAGCGCCGAGGTCGCCTCGTCCAGCAAGAGCACCGGCGTGTTGCGCAGCAGGGCGCGCGCAATCACCACCCGCTGCCGCTGGCCGCCCGACAGGGCTGAGCCGCGCGGGCCGACCCGTGTCTCCAGCCCATGCTCCAGCTTGGGCAGGAAATCCGCCACATGCGAAGCCTCCAGCGCCGCCTGCAATTCCTCATCGCTGACGTCCGTGCGGCCCAGCACGATGTTCTCGCGCAGGGTCTCGTCAAACAGCATCGCATCCTGGGTGACGACCGAAAACAGCCCGCGCAGATCGGCAGTGTTCAGATCGGTGACCTCAACCCCGCCCACGGCGACAGAGCCCGCCTGCGGGTCCACCATCCGGGTGAGCAGGTTGAAGATCGTCGATTTGCCGGCACCCGAGGCACCCACCAGTGCCGTGGTCCTGCCGGCCTCGGCCTCCAGGTTCAGCCCATGCAGGATATTCGCTTCGCCATAGCTCAGGTCCACCGCCTCCAGCTTGATCCCGGGCAGCCCTTCCGGCGCAGGCTTCGGGCTTGCAGGCTCGCTCAGCAGGATCGGCGCATCCAGCAGCTCCTTGATCCGCTCCAGGGCTGCGGCCGCGCTCTGCCAGACGCCGGAGATATTGGCCAGCCGCCGCATCGGCTCAAACGACAGCCCGATCGAGGTGAAGAAGCTCATGAACTGGCCGACGGTCTTTTCGCCGGCGATGATCTCATTGCCGCCATAAAGCAGCACCGCCATGAAGCCGACGCCGGCCATGATGTCGGTCATCCCCGAAATCGAGGAGGTGCCAAAGGCCGCCTTCACCTCCGAGCGGACAAATTCATCCTGCCGCTCGCCAAAGCGGCGGGTCTGATACTCCTCCAGCCGGTTCAGCTTGACCGGCACGATGCCGTGGAAAATCTCGTCCAGCCTTGTCGCCAGATCGGCGCCCAGATCGCGGGCGCGCGACGCCTTCTTGCGCACATAGCGCTGGATGGTAGAGATCGGCAGCAACAGCACGGGCACCCCGATGAGCAGGATCAGGGTCCAGCGCCAGTCGATGCTGAAGGCCACGCCCAGCACCGCCACCAGCGCCACCAGATCGCGGCCCGCGCCGGTGATCACCGCCTGCCAGACCGAATTGATCGCGCCCACGTCGCTTTGCACCCGCTGCAGCAGCAGCCCCGGCGGGTGCTGCTGGTGAAACGCCGGGTCCTGGCGGATCAGCCGCGCCAGCATGTCCTTGCGCAGATGCGCGGCAGAGGTCTGCGACACCTTGCTCAGCAGCACCTTCTGGGTGACGCTGGAGATCCCGCGCAGGGTGAAGATCGCCAGAAACGCCAGGCTGACCCAGACCAGCGCGGTGGAGTTGCCAGCCACGAACACCAGGTCGAACATCGGCTGCATCATGTAGCCAAGCGCGCCCATGGTGGCGCCCTCGATCAGCATGAAAATCACCGCGATGCCCAGAAGACCGATGTAATGGCGCAGGTATCCGCGCCACAGCCAGCCGAACAGTTCCTTGGAGGATTTATGCGGTTTCCGGCTCATGTCAGCGCTTCCCTGCGGGAATTTCGTGTCATTGCGGGCCTTTCCCTGTCGTTCCTGCGCCATTTAAGCAGGTGGGAAGCAGGGCGCAAGCACTTCGCCGTGACCCTGCGTCCGCGGCAATTGACGCCGGCAGCGGTCCGGCTACTGTGCCGGCATGGATCAACCGCGGCGGCCCCCGGGGCGCGCGCTGTCAGGGAACATCAGGGATGAGCGGACCAGTGAACGTATCGGCAGGGCGGCAGTACCGGGCCATTCCGGGGCCTTCGGTGGTGCCGGACCAGGTGCTGCAGGCGATGCACCGCGCCTCGCCCAACATCTACGCGGGCGAACTGGTGGAGATGACCGCTGGCCTGATCCCGGACCTGCGCCGGGTCGCGCGCACCCAGCATCACGCCGCCATCTATATCGCCAACGGCCACGGCGCCTGGGAGGCGGCCCTGCAAAACACCCTGCAGCCTGGCGATCTGGTGCTGGTGCCCTCCTCGGGCCGCTTTGCCGTCGGCTGGTCGGAAATGGCGGACAGTCTGGGGGTCGAAACCCAAGTGCTCGATTTCGGCACCCGTGCCCCTTGGGACATGGCCAGTATTGGTGAGGCGCTGGCTGCCGACACGGACCACCGCATCAAGGCGGTGCTGGGCGTGCATGTGGACACCTCGAGCTCCATCCGCAACGACATACCGGGCCTGCGCCAACTGCTGGATGAGGCAGGCCACCCGGCGCTCTTGATGGCCGATTGCATCGCTTCCTTAGGCTGCGAGCGGTTCGAGATGGACGCCTGGGGCGTTGATGTGATGGTCACCGCCAGCCAGAAGGGGCTGATGATGCCGCCGGGCCTCAGCTTCGTGTTCTTTAACGACAAAGCTGCCGCGGCGCGGGCGGCGCTGCCGCGGATCAGCCGCTACTGGGACTGGGCGCCGCGGGCCAACCCGGAGGAGTTCTACCAGTATTTCGGCGGCACCGCGCCCACCCATCACCTCTACGGCCTGCGCGCTGCGCTGGACATGATCCACGGCGAAGGGCTTGATAATGTGTGGAAACGCCATGCTCATCTGGCCCAAACCATCTGGGCCGCCTGTGAGGCCTGGGGCGCAGTGGGCCCGCTGCGGATGAATGTGGCGGACCGCGCCTTGCGCTCCCATGCGGTCACCGCGCTGCACATCGGCGCGCCGGACGGCACCCGCCTGCGCGACTGGGTGGAGCAGAACCTGGGGCTGACCCTGGGCATCGGCCTTGGCATGGCCGCGCCCAAAAGCCCGGAATGGCACGGGTTTTTCCGGCTTGGCCACATGGGGCATGTGAACGGGCAGATGGTGATGGGTCTTCTGGGCGGCATTCAAACCGGCCTCACCGCGCTGGAAATCCCGCACGGAACAGGCGCGCTGGAGGCAGCTTCACGGGTACTGGCGGGCCGCTGACGGCCCGGCATCCGCAGCTGGCGGGGCGGGGTCTAGGCCCGCTGTGAATTCAGCCTGATGTCCAGCCTGGTGATGAAATGGTTGATCAGCACGGCCAGCACCAGCACCGGCACTAGACCGTACATCACCCATACAACAAAGAAGATCCACATCAGGTTGATGCCGGCAAACATGATTGCGGCGGTAAAGAAATCCGGCATGGCGTCCGGCAGTTCAGGGTCACGCATGACAACTCTCCCGGTGATACCCTTTGATGGTAGGCCGGGAGTGGTGAATGTCCGGTAAAACTGCCGCGAGCAGCAGGCCATAGGCGGGTTTCAGCCATTCCGCGCGGCGGCCAGCGCACTAGGCAGCGCCGCGGCAAAGGCCTCCAGCTCCGCCTCCGGCCCGCAGCTCACCCTTATGCAGCGGTTCTGCGGTTCGGCAAAGGGCATCCGGACAAAGATCCCCTGATCCACCAGCCCGTCCAGAACCGCCTTGGCAAACGCCCCGTCCCGCCCGCAATCAATGGCCACGAAATTGGTGGCGGAGGGCAGGGCGGCCAGCCCGTTCTCTGCCGCGATCTCTGCAATCCGCACCCGCGCAGCTTCAACCTGCGCCAGCACCTCAGCCAGCCAGTCCTGATCCTGCAGCGCCGCCAGCGCCCCAGCCTGCGCCGCCCGGTTCATGCCGAAATGATTGCGCACCTTGTTGAAGGCGGCGATCAAATCCGGGTGGCCAATCGCATAACCCACCCGCGCGCCTGCCATCGCATAGGCCTTGGAAAATGTCCGCATCCGGATCACCCGGGTATCATCCGCACTGACCGGCGCCGCGGTGCCCTCCGGGGCGCATTCCACATAGGCCTCGTCCAGCAGCAGCAGGCAGCCTGCGGGCAGATGGTCCAGCGCCGCTGCAATATCGGCGCCCTTGTGCCAGCTGCCCATCGGGTTGTCCGGGTTGGCGAGATAGACGATCTTGGCATCCACCTCCGCAGCTTTGGCAAACAGTGCCTCAAAATCCTCGCGGTCGTCCCTGTAGGGCACCGTGTGGATCACCCCGCCAAAGCCCGCCACATGGTAGTTGAAGGTCGGATAGGCCCCCAGCGAGGTCACCACCGCATCGCCCGGCCCAACCAGCAGCCGCACCAGGTAGCCCAGCAGCCCGTCAATGCCTTCGCCGACGATAATATGCGCCGGGCTCACCCCGTGATGCGCCGCCAGCGCCTGGCGCAGATCATAGTTCTCCGCATCGCCGTATTTCCAGATCTCCGCCGCGGCCTGCGCCATCGCCTCCACCGCCCGGGGCGAGGGGCCAAAGATATTCTCATTCGCCCCCAGCCGCGCGGCAAACGGCGCGCCGCGCTCGCGTTCATGTGTTTCAGGCCCGACAAAAGGCACGGTGGCGGGCAGGGAGAGCGCAAGCGGGGTGTATCGGGGACCAGTCATGGGCGCAGATAAGCGCAAGCATGGTCCTCGGGCAAGGCTTGCGTCACTGCCCCGCCCGGCGCAACCTGCCCGCGGATTTCAAAGGGATTCTTTCATGCGCATTGCCCTGGCCCTGCTGGCCGCCGCCCTCGGCTACCTCCTGTTCTGGCCGGTGCCGGTCGATCCCATCGCCTATGACCCGCCCGCAACGCCGGGCTTTACCGGCGATTACGCCAAAAACAACGCCCTCAGCGCAGCCGCGCTGGTCCATCTGCCGGACGGAGAGCTGGGGCCTGAGGACATCGCCCAACCCCCGGACGGCGCCATCTACACCACCAGTCTGTCCGGCAACCTCTACCGCATCGACGGGGACGAACCTGTTCTGGCAGACCGCTTGGGCGGCCGCCCGCTGGGGCTCAAGGCCGGCCCCGACGGCGCGCTCTACATCGCCGACAGTTTCCGCGGCATCCTGCGCTGGTCCGGCCCCGGCACGCTGGAGGTTGTGGCGGACAGCGTCGATGGCGCCCCCATCATCTATGCCAACCAGATCGACGTGGCCCGCGACGGCACTGTCTACTTTTCCAACTCGTCGGACCGCTTCGACCCCGAAACCATGGGCGGCACCAAGCCCACCTCGATCCTGACCATCTGGGAGCAGTCAAACACCGGTTACGTTGCCCGCATCAACCCCGATGGCAGTGCTGAGAAGATCGCCACCGGCTTCGTCTACACCAATGGCATCGCCCTTTCGCCGGACGAAGACCTCCTGCTGATCAACGAAACCGGCCGCGCCCGTGTCCACCGCCTCTGGCTCAAGGGGGACCGCGCAGGCCAGCAGGAGGTGTTCCTCGACAACCTCCCCGGCTACCCCGACAATCTGGAGGCGCAGGGCGACGGCACCTATTGGCTCGCCTTCGCCAGCCCGCGGGTGCCGTCGGAGAAACTGATGCCCTATCCTTTCCTGCGCAAGGTCATCTGGCGCCTCGGCCCGCTGGTGCGCCCGGCGCCGATCCATCGCGGCATGATTATCCAAGTCGACGGGCAGGGGAACGTGCTGCGGACGCTGCAGGATCCGGGCGGGCGCCTTGGCGTCACCACCGGCGGCAAGGTGATGGACGGGCAGCTTTATGTGATGACCCTCGATTCCCCCTGGTTCGCCCGGATGCCGCTGCAGCCCTGACCTCAGGTAGGGCTGGCATGTCCGCCGGTTCCGGGGCAGGCTGCAGGCAAACCGGATACCAGGGGGAGCAGCCATGAAAAAAGTCACCACCGGCTACAAGGACCACATCGCCTATGTCACGCTTGCCCGCGCGGACAAGCACAACGCGCTGGATGAGGAGATGATCGACTTGATCATCGCCGCAGGCCAGGAGGTGGCACAATCGGACGCCCGCGCGGTGGTGCTTTCGGGTGCGGGCAAGAGCTTCTGCGCAGGCCTCGACATGGCGGCGCTGGCCAGCTTTGCGCAGCGCGACCTCAGCAGCCTGATCATGGAGCGCACCCATGAGGACGCCAACGCCTTTCAGGAGGTGGCGATGGTCTGGCGCCGGGTGCCGGTGCCGGTGATCGCCGCGATCCACGGCGCCTGTTTCGGCGGCGGCCTGCAGATCGCGCTGGGCGCCGACATCCGCATCGCCCACCCGGAGGCGCAGCTGTCGGTGATGGAGATGAAATGGGGCCTGATCCCCGATATGGGCGGTATGGCGCTCTTGCCGCGGCTGCTGCGCTCCGACGTGCTGCGCCGCCTCACCTGGACGGCGGAAAAGGTGGAGGGCCCGCAGGCGCTGGACTGGGGGCTGGTCACCGAACTGGCCGGCAGCCCGCTCAGCCGCGCCAATGAACTGGCCAAGGAAATCGCCGGCAAAAGCCCCTCCGCCGTGCGCGCCGCCAAACGCCTTATTGCCTATGCTGAGTCCGGTGCCTCCCAGGCCGAAGTGCTGCTGCGCGAAAGTGCCGAACAGCTGGATCTTATCGGCAAGCCCGACCAGATCGAGGCGGTCGCCGCCCAGCTGCAAAAACGCCCGCCGGAGTTCAGCTGAACCGCTCCAGCCCGGCTTCTTTCTGGTCACAAATACCCATACCCCGGCCCCCGCCAAGCGGTGCCGCCGCCGGGGGGCGGGCCTGCCGCGGGAAAAGGTGTTTACGCTCCGGTAACCTCTTTGGATTCTGCAACAGCGGAATTTCGCCAAATTGTACGGAACCGCGTCCGGACAAGCGGGAAACCGCCGCCCGCCGGCGGGAAAATGCCGCGTAAAACCAGCGCCAATTCCCGTTAACGTTTTGGCAACACCTGGGGGCGAATTCTGCCTTCAGCAGGGCGCGAAGACGGCCAATCCAGCATCTGGAGATCTGCTGACCGGCAGCCCGGCGGGGGTGCCGGGTGGCCGCTTGCACCCTGGGAAACTGCAATAGAACCGGCGGCGGTCAGGGCCCGCAGCCGGACTTCAGAAAGGAGTGAGGCTGATGCAACTGGTTCAGAAGAAATGGTTTATTCTGTTTGAAAGCGGCGGCCTGCTGTCCCGGACCGGGGACCGGATTACCTATTTCTACGACGAAGCGCTGAGCTTCGGAGACCGCGAGGAGGCGCAGCGCTACCTGGCAGTGAACGAGAACAAGGTCAGCTATACGGGGCTGCGCCCCTCGCTGACCCAAGCGGCGTGAGCGGGTGGCTTGCCGCCAGCCGCACGGCGGAACGGCTTGCCGCAAGCGAGGGGAGGATGCCTAGGTCGGCGCGCTGGCTGCTGGCGCTGTCCGGCGTGCTGATCTCGGCCTCGGCGCTGATCTTCTGGGCCTGGCTCGGCGGTGCGGGCCAGGCGCCGGAGGACCAGCCGGGATGGTTCACCCTCACCGCGCTGCGCTTCTTCTGGCTGCCTTTTCTCAGCGGTGCGGGGCTGGTGCTGGCGGTCTGCTGCGCCGGGCGCAACAACGGCTACTGAAACGGCCCAGCACAATAAGCCCAACAGAAAAGGCCGCGCCCGGGTGCAGGCGCGGCCTTCTCAATGTCAGCTCTGACAGCTCTTACAGCGAGGCGTCGTAGATCTTGCCAATGTTGGCACCCAGCGCCGCATCGTATTCCGCGTCGGACATAGACACGTTCAGCCCTTCGGTCAGCGCGCGGCTGAAGGAGGCGATCATCTTGGTGTTCTGCGACAGGCGCGCGCAGGCGTCGTCGGTGGTGTAGCCGCCCGACAGCGCCACAACCCGCACCACATTGGCGTGATCGGCCAGATCATCATAGAGGCCCGCCTGGGACGGGATGGTCAGCTTCAGCGCCACTTTGCTGTCCGCGGGCAGGGCATCCAGCTGCGCCTTGATCTCTGCTTTCAGCAGCTCTTCGGCCTCAGCCTTGGTGGCAGAGTTGATGTCCACTTCCGGCTCGATGATCGGCACCAGGCCGGCCGCAACAATCTGCTGGCCCACTTCGAACTGCTGCGCAACAACCGCCTTGATGCCTGTCGCATTTGCTTCCTTGACGACAGAGCGCATTTTGGTGCCAAAGATGCCCTTGGCGCCCGCCCGCGCCAGCAGCGCGTCCAGCTCCGGCATCGGCTTCATCATCTGCACGCCGTTGGCCTCATCGGCCAGGCCCTTGTCCACTTTCAGGAACGGCACCACGCCGCAGTTGCCCCACAGGAAGTCCGCGGTCGGCTTGCCGTCAATCTCGCCGTCCATGGTCTTCTCGAACAGGATCGCCCCCAAGATGCGCTCCTTGCCGAAGCTCGGCGAGGTGATGATGCGGGTGCGCATCTTGTGGATCTCGGCGAACATCTCGTCGTCGTTCGAATAGGCGTCCTCGTTCACGCCGTAAAGCGCCAGCGCCTTCGGGGTCGAGCCGCCGGACTGGTCCAGTGCGGCAATAAAGCCCTTGCCGGTTGCGATACGGTCGAGTTGTTCCTGCCGTGTGGAAGCGTCATTGGCCATAATGCGTCACTCTTCTTTGGAATGGTCGGTCTTGGCGCTGTCTATACCGCGAATCTGCCGGGAAACAACGGGGTGTTGCGCTAACGGAAGAAGGATTTCCGCGCATCCCGCGCCATGTTGTAGCGCATCTCCAGATCGGAGATCCGCGCCATCGCCGCCTTGCGCTCTTCCGGATCCGTCAATCCGGCATATTCCCGGCGCGCCTCAGCCAGCTGTTCCTTCAGCCCGAACTCCTCCGGCACCACGCCCGCCTGCGCCATGATCCGCATGCCCGCCGCCAGGCCAGCGTCCACATGCGCCTCGCTGCTGCGGTCGGGCAATGGCTTTCCTTCGCCCTCCAGCCCCTGCAGCTGGCCCTCGGCCTGGGCCTTGGCCAGCTGCCGTTCAATCAGGTTGCGGAAGGCACGGATCATGCGGGCTCCTGTGGTTGCGGGGGAACCATATCAGCCGCCGCTCAGCCCAGCCAGTCCTTGCGGGTGACGGCATCGTTCAGCGCCAGCAGGTCCTCGCGCAGGTCCTCCAGTGTGATCGGCCCGCCCAGGCAGACCCGCACCGCTTCCTGCGGCAGGCCGGAGACGGTGAAGGCATCGCTGGGCATGATGCCGATCTGGCGGCCCGCCATGCGGCCCATCACCTCTGCCCGGCTGGTGCCCCGCGGCAAGGTCAGCCACAGGTTAAAGGCCAGCGGATCGCTGTCGATGAAACAGGCCTGCAGCACTTCCGTTGCCAGCGCCTGCCGCTCTGCCGCAGCCTTGCGGATGAAACGCTGGATCTCCGCCGCGGTTCCGTCCTCGATCCAGCGCCCCAGCAGCGCCAGATTGAGGGGCGACACCATCACATGCATCGACCGGAGCGCTTGGCTGAACTGCCCCAGAACGGCGCGTTTCGGCACCAAAGTATAGGACAGCCGCAGCCCGGCGCCGAAGCATTTGGAAAGCCCCGCAATATGCCAGCCCAGATCGGGGATCAGGCTGCTGATGGGAGCCGGCGCACCATTGTCGACAAAGCAATAGGCATCATCTTCGATCAGCGGCAGGTCATGCTTTTGCAGCACTGCGGCAATCTCCCGCCGCCGTTTGGCGGTTATGGTGCGTGTGGAGGGGTTCTGCAGCGTCGGGTTCTGATAGAGCGCCGCGGGCCAGTCGCTGGTGATGGCCTTTTCCAGCGCGTCCGGCTGAATGCCGTCCTTGTCCCCCGGCAGTCCGATCAGCCGGATCCCCAGCCGCGCCGCGATGGAGCGCAGCCCGGGATAGGTCACCTCCTCGCACAGGATGGTGGACCCCGGCTCGCACAGCACCGTCAGGATCGCATAGAGGCTGGCGTGCGCCCCCGGCGTGATCACCAGCCGGTCCGGCGCGCAGGGCAGGCCGTTGGCCTGCATCCACTCTGCCGCCAAGGCGCGGTCCTGCGGGCTGCCGGTCACCGACTGGTAGCGCAACAGCGGCTGCAGGTTGGCCGAGACATGCTCCAGCCCCTTTTGCATCCGCGCCAGCAAGCCTGGGTCATCCGGTTCCGGCGGCATGTTCATCATCGGGTCTTCTTCCAGCGCCCGGCGCGGGTCGGGGCGTTCCGGCAGCGCCTCCCGGCTGCGCACAAAGGTGCCGCGGCCGACAAAGCTCTCGATGTAGCCGCGCCGCACCGCCTCCGCGTAGCCCCGCGACACGGTGGAGAAATCCACCCCCAGCTCCTGCGCCACCCGCCGCTGCGGCGGCAGCCGGTCGCCGGGCGCCAGCACGCCGGCGTCGATGTCGGCGCCGATCGCCTCGGCCAGCTCGATATAGCGGGGCCGGGCGCCGTCCAGACGGGCAGGGGTCCATTGTTTCATCGCCGGGTCTCCGCGAAGGCTTTGTTTCGTGATTGATTGGTTCAATGCAGGAGTGCGGCAATAAATGCAATATCAATGTTTGCATATTGATTGCATTCAATCCGGGAATCACGTTATCAGGCGGCGGAACCCAAGGAGACGCGCGATGACCCAAGCGGACGTTCTGGAAGAGAACCAGCGGGAGCTGAAACCAGCTTTGCTGAAGGGGCTGCGGCTGCGCTGCCCGAACTGCGGCGGCGGCAAGCTGCTGCACAGCTATCTCAAGGTGAACGACAGCTGCACCGAGTGCGGCCAGGAGCTGCATCATCAGCGCGCTGATGACGGGCCGGCCTATCTGACCATCCTGGTGGTGGGCCACATCCTCGGCTTTGCGCTGCACATCGTCTACACCCAGCTGCGCCCGGACCCCTGGACGCTGGCGATCATCATGTCGGTGATCACGGTGGGGGCCTCGCTGTACCTGCTGCCGCGGATGAAGGGGCTGGTGGTGGCCTATCAGTGGGCCAAGCGGATGCACGGCTTCTGAGCCGGGCAAAACCATTCGACTAAAATGCAAAAGGCGGGCCAGCGGCCCGCCTTTTTCTGTATTTTCCCTGCGCCGCCTTGGCGGCGCCGGGCCCAACGGGTGCTGCTCATGTGTCATGAGCAAAGCAGCGGGCGGGAGAACCCCGCCTGCCGGGGATTACACCAGCCGCGAGGCTTCCTTGGCCGCGCGGACGAAATCGTCGAACAGCGGGTGCGGCGCAAAGGGTTTGGATTTCAGCTCCGGGTGGAACTGCACGCCGATAAACCACGGGTGGTCTTTCCACTCCACGATCTCCGGCAGGCGGCCGTCCGGCGACATGCCGGAGAAGCTGAGGCCGCATTTTTCCAGCTGTTCCTGATACTTGGTGTCGACCTCATAGCGGTGGCGGTGGCGCTCCTCGATATGGGTGCTGCCATAAACTTCCGCCACTTTGGAGCCTTCCTCCAGCGCCGCGTCATAGGCGCCAAGGCGCATGGTGCCGCCCTTGTCGTCGCCCACTTTACGCTCGACAGTCATGTTGCCCTGCACCCATTCCTTCAGGTGGTAGACAACCGGCTCAAAGCGCTTCTTGCCGGCCTCGTGGTCGAACTCCTCGGAGCCCGCCTCGGAAATGCCCGCCACGTTGCGCGCGGCCTCGATCACCGCCATCTGCATGCCGAGGCAGATGCCGAGATACGGCACTTTGTTCTCGCGTGCATACTGCGCTGCCTTGATCTTGCCCTCGGTGCCGCGCTCGCCAAAGCCGCCTGGCACCAGGATCGCGTGGTAGCCCTGCAGGTAGGGAGCGGCGTCTTCCTTGTCAAAGAGCTCCGCATCGACCCATTCGATCGAGACCTTGACCCGGTTCGACATGCCGCCATGGGTCAGCGCCTCGGCGATGGATTTATAGGCGTCTTCCAGCTGGGTGTATTTGCCGACAATGGCTACCTTCACTTCGCCCTCGGGGTTGTAGATGCGGTCGGCCACATCTTCCCAGCGCTCCAGGTTCGGTTTCGGGGCAGGGGCGATGCCGAAGGCATCCAGCACCGCCTGGTCCAGCCCCTCGCGGTGATAGGCCAGCGGCGCCTCATAGATCGACTTCAGGTCCTGCGCGGCAATCACAGAGTCGGCGCGCACGTTGCAGAACAGCGCCAGCTTTTCGCGTTCCTTCACGGGAATCGGCCCCTCAGAGCGGCAGACCAGAATGTCGGGCGCGAGGCCGATGGAGCGCAGCTCCTTCACCGAGTGCTGGGTCGGCTTGGTCTTCAGCTCGCCGGAGGCCTTGATGTACGGGAGCAGGGTCAGGTGCATGAAGATGCACTCGCCGCGCGGCTTGTCCTGGGCGAACTGGCGGATCGCCTCGAAGAAGGGCAGGCCCTCGATGTCGCCGACGGTGCCGCCGATCTCGCAGAGCATGAAGTCGACCTCATCCTCGCCGATGGAGATGAAGTCCTTGATTTCGTTGGTGACGTGCGGAATGACCTGGATGGTTTTGCCGAGGTAGTCGCCGCGGCGCTCCTTCTCCAGCACGTTGGTGTAGATGCGGCCCGACGAGATCGAGTCGGTCTTGCGCGCCGGAACCCCGGTGAAGCGTTCGTAATGGCCGAGGTCCAGGTCGGTCTCGGCGCCGTCGTCGGTCACGAACACCTCGCCGTGCTCAAACGGGCTCATGGTGCCCGGATCGACGTTCAGATAGGGATCCAGCTTGCGCAGGCGGACCGAGTAGCCCCGCGCCTGCAGAAGGGCGCCAAGTGCCGCCGAAGCCAGGCCTTTGCCCAGGGATGAAACAACACCGCCGGTGATGAAGATAAAACGCGCCATATGTGTTCGGCTGCCCCCGTGAGAAGTCAGATTTCAGCTGCCCGGCGGTGATTGGAATCAGTCCAAAAACCGCTGCATCACGGGACTTCATATATAAAGGATTCGCACGAAATGCGCAAGGGAACCGCAAGATGCTGTTGCGGTTCCTAAAACCCTCTCAAGGTGTAGTGGATCAGTCTGCGCTGGGAACCAGCGGAGCGTTGTCGCCCTCGGAAGGCGGCAGGAGATCGCTGCCCAGCGGTGCCGCCGGGGCTTCGGGTGCCTCGCCTGTTTCGCTCTGCGGCACGCCGATGCGGTCGGCAACAGAGGAGCCCGCGGATTTCTGCGCGGCCATGATGGTCAGGGTGATCGAGGTGCAGATGAAGGCAATTGCCAGCAGCCAGGTCACCTTGCTGAGCGCGGTTGCCGCCGCGCGGCCGGAGATCGCGCCGCCGCCGCCGCCGCCCATGCCAAGGCCGCCGCCTTCGGAGCGCTGCAGCAGAACCACGGCGATCAGGCCGAGAGCCAGAAGAAGATGGATGATCAGAACAACGTTTTCCATGGGTCCCTGCGGCGGTTGGCTAAGTACCGGGCGGTAAATAGGCAAGATTGCCCGGGGGGGCAAGGGCGGAGTTTGCCGGTTTCGGAGAGTTTGCGGCCGGAGCAGTTGCTTGCATGGAGCTTTGAAACTCCGGATCGCTTTGCGATCCGGTTCGCGCCCGGCCCCGCCCCCCAGGGCGGGCGCGAAATACTGTACCGTTTCAGAGAGATGCGAGGCTTGCTGGGTGTCCGGACGTTCCGCCATGCAGCACTGCGCCCACCCCCGGTGCCGGGCGCGAACCTGTTGTCCCGGATGGAATGCGACGTCACGCAACGTGATTGTTTGCATCAGGAAACGTGACTGGACAGCTGCCCCCGCGCGGGCGCAGCATGGGGTATGCCTCATGATCATCACGACCACCCGCACGCCCTTTTGCCGCCTGATCCTGCCCTGCGGGTGAAGGCGCTGGAGACGATTCTCACCGAAAAGGGCCTGATCGACCCCGCCGCGCTGGAGGAGATCATCGACACCTATCAGAACAGGATCGGCCCGCAGAACGGTGCCAGGGTGGTGGCCCGCGCCTGGAGTGAGCCGGAGTTCAAGGCGGCGCTGCTGGCGGATGCCGATCCGGTGCTGGCAGACCTCGGCTATTACGGCCGCCAGGGTGAGCATATGGTGGTGGTGGAGAACACGCCCCAGCAGCACAATATGGTCGTGTGTACCTTATGCAGCTGCTACCCGTGGCCTTTGCTGGGCATTCCGCCGGGCTGGTACAAATCCGACGCCTACCGCGCCCGCGCGGTGCGCGAGCCGCGCAAGGTGCTGGCGGAGTTCGGGGTGACGCTGCCACCGGAGGCCGCGGTGCGGGTCTGGGATTCGACGGCAGAGGTCCGCTATCTGGTGCTGCCGATGCGGCCCGGCGGCACTGAGGGGCTGAGCGAGGACGAATTGGCTGCGCTGGTCACCCGTGACAGCATGATCGGCACTGGATTGGCAAAAATGCCGGGGGAGTTGCCGTCATGACCCGGGTGCATGACATGGGCGGGCGATTCGGTGACGGGCCGGTTAAGCCTGAGGCCGAAGACGCACCGGTCTTTGCCGAGGACTGGCATGCCCGTGCGCTGGCGGTGACGCTGGCCTGCGGCGCGCTGGGGCAGTGGAACATCGACACCTCGCGCCACGCGCGGGAGCGGCTGTCGCCCAAGGACTACACGCGCTTTTCCTATTACGAGAAATGGATTTCGGCGTTGGCGGACCTCCTGGTCGAGAAGGGTGTGCTGACGCGCGAGGACCTGCAGGGCCAGGGCGCCGCCGGGCTGCATGCGCTGGCGGAGCGGGCGCTGAAGGCGGATGCGGTGGCGGGGGCCTTGGCCAAGGGTGGTCCAGCCACCCGTGAGGGCGGACCGAAGCCGCGGTTCACACCGGGGCAGGCGGTGCGGGCGCGAATCCCTGCGGATAACGCGCTGGTCGATGGCGGCCACACCCGGCTGCCGCAATACGCTGCCGGGGCGCAGGGCTATATCCTGCGGCTGCATGGCACCCATGTCTTGCCCGACAGCAGCGCCCATGGGCTGGGCGAGGCGCCGGAGCCGCTTTATGCGGTGCGCTTTCATGCCAGTTCCTTGTGGGCGCATGCAGAACACCCCGAGGACGAAGTGGTGCTGGATCTGTGGCAGAGCTATCTGGAGCCGCTATGAGTACCTGTCCTGAGGTTGCAGCACCGGAGCCTGTCTTTGCCGAACCCTGGCATGCGCAGGTCTTTGCGCTGACGGTGCATCTGAATGAGGCCGGGCGGTTCAGCTGGGCCGACTGGGTGGAGCGGTTTTCCGCGACGCTCAAGCGCCATGGGTTGAGCCGTGAATTGGATGGCGGCGAGGATTACTTCCGCGCCTGGCTGGAAACGCTGGAGGTGTTTCTGGCCGAGGACGGCGCGGCGTCGCGCGCAGAGGCGGAGGTGATGCGCAGCCGCTGGGAAGAGGCCTACCTCAGCACGCCGCATGGCGCGCCGGTGCATCTGCGCGGCTGAGCGCGCGCAGCTGTGGCCGCCGGGGCCGCTTGCGGGCCGGGGCGGTTTCTTCTTGCCGGTACTGTTGTTTCGTTCGTTCCGCTCGGGTGTTGCGCTGTGTCCCGATTAAGGGGGCGGCGCCGCCGGGGTGGAGGTGGACAGACCCCGCCGGGGGCCTGCTCGGACAGGATATCCTGGACGACCCCCTTTTTATCAGGGCCGGTCTCCGGGTGTTGCCCATTCAGCCGCACAGATGCCTGGGCCTCGTATCATGGCCCCGCGCGCGGGAACCATGGCTGGGGGATCGCGATCTGATTGCAGTGTGGCATAGGGAAATGAGGATCGCGTGAAGGCACCGTACGCTGGGTATGCAACACCCCGCTGTTTGCCGCGATTTTTTCGTGACGCTGAGGGCGGGCGCCTGCCTGCGGGGTGGCGCTGCAACGGCTGTGTATGGCAGTTTATTCCTGCTGCGCCCGTACGAGTTTGCAATGGAGTACTGCACCTGCGAAAGCGCCAGCCCGTGCGGGCGGGCAGGCGCTGGCCCGGCGCCTGCGGCTTGATTCCGGGCGGGGAAGGTGCTGTGCCCCATGAATTAGCGCCAACTGCGGCGAATTTGCGGTTCCACTGCCTGCGCAGCATCGCTATATGAGCGTGGGTTTGAACCAGACTGTAAAGGACCGGATATGGCCAATGTCGTCGTAGTCGGCGCCCAGTGGGGCGACGAAGGGAAAGGCAAGATCGTGGACTGGCTGAGCGAGCGCGCTGACGTGATCGCCCGCTTCCAGGGCGGCCATAACGCCGGCCACACGCTGGTCATTGACGGCAAGGTCTACAAGCTGCACGCGCTGCCCTCGGGCGTGGTGCGCGGCGGCAAGCTGTCGGTTATCGGCAATGGCGTGGTGCTGGACCCCTGGCACCTGATGAAGGAAATCGCGACGGTTCAGGAGCAGGGCGTGGAAATCACCCCGGAAACCCTGATGATCGCCGAGAATACGCCGCTGATCCTGCCGCTGCACGGCGAGCTGGACCGGGCGCGCGAGGAAGCGGCCTCCAAGGGCACCAAGATCGGCACCACCGGCCGCGGCATCGGCCCGGCCTATGAGGACAAGGTGGGCCGCCGTGCGATCCGCGTTGCCGACCTGGCCGACGAGGCGACCCTGATTGCCCGCGTTGACCGGGCGCTGCAGCACCATGATCCGCTGCGCAAGGGCCTGGGCGTTGACCCGGTCGACCGCGACGCGCTGATCGCCCAGCTGAAAGAGATTGCACCGCAGATCCTGCCGTTTGCGGCACCGGTCTGGAAGGTGCTGAACGAGAAGCGCAAATCCGGCAAGCGGATCCTGTTTGAAGGCGCGCAGGGCGCACTGCTGGACATTGATTTCGGCACTTACCCGTTTGTGACCTCCTCGAACGTGATTGCAGGACAGGCGGCGACCGGTGTGGGCATCGGCCCGGGTTCGATCGATTACGTGCTGGGCATCGTCAAGGCCTATACCACCCGCGTCGGCGAAGGCCCGTTCCCGACCGAGCTGCTGAACGCGGAAGGCAAGCCGGATGCCGATGGCGAGCGCCTGGGCACCCGCGGCCATGAGTTCGGCACCACCACCGGCCGCCAGCGCCGCTGCGGCTGGTTTGATGCCTGCCTGGTGCGCCAGACCTGCGCCACCTCCGGCATCAACGGCATTTCGCTGACTAAGCTGGACGTGCTGGACGGGTTCGAGACCCTGAAGATCTGCACCGGCTATGAGCTGGACGGCGAGCATCTGGATTACCTGCCGACCGCGGCTGACCAGCAGGCCCGCTGCACACCCATCTATGAGGAAATGCCGGGCTGGAGCGAGTCCACCGAGGGCGCGCGCAGCTGGAACGATCTGCCCGCCAACGCGATCAAATACGTGAAGCGCGTGGAAGAGCTGATCGAGTGCCCGGTCGCACTCTTGTCCACCAGCCCGGAGCGGGACGACACCATCCTGGTCACCGACCCGTTTGCCGACTGATGGCTGACAAGCAAGGCCTGAGCTACAAGGCCCGGCGGCGCTGGGCCCTGGTCATCCTGCTGGTGGGGATGCCGGTTTACATCGTGGCCGCAGTCACGGTGATGAACTGGCTCGACCGGCCGCCCCTGTGGCTGGAGCTGATCGTCTATGTGGCGCTGGGCATCGTCTGGGTGCTGCCGTTCAAGTTCGTGTTCCGCGGCGTCGGCAAGGAAGACCCGGACGCCGGGAAGACTGACCCGGAGAAATAAGGGGAGGGGCGCTGCCCCTCTTGGCCTGACGGCCAATTCACCCCGGAGTATTTCCGGAAAGATGAAGCCGGATCTGGTTTGAGAATGAGAAAAGGCGGCCTTGCGGGGCCGCCTTTTTCTGTTTCTGCTGTCCGGGGATCAGCCCGCGGCGCGCTTGGGTTTGAAGCCGATGTCGCCGGAGGCGGTGAACTGGCCGTTGCCGGAGCGTTCGATCTTGCCGTCGCGCAGGAGCTGGCCGAAGGAGCGCAGCCCGTCCTCGCGGTTGAAGTCGCTGCTGCCGGCGCTGCGCACCTTGTTCATCAGTTGCGGGCGCGAGAAGTGGTCGCGGCCTTCGACAAAGCTCATGTAGGCGGCGGCGGCCTCCAGCAGTTCATGCAGCTCAGCCGCGCCGCGTTCTTCGGCATAGGCGGCAAAACCGCTGCCGCCTGCCTCTGCGTCATTGCCCAGAACCGCGGCTGATACCCGGCGCGGGCGCACCGGCTGGGGGGCCGCAGCGGCAGGGGCCGCGGCTGCACCTTCGTCGATGCGCTGCTCGGCCACCAGTTTCAGCGGCGCCGGGCGCGCGGCCGGGCTGGCCGGACGCGCCGAGACGCCCTGGCGGGCTTCGGGCCGGGCTTCGGGGCGGCGCGGGCGCACCACGCTGGCGAGGTCGTCGCGGTAAGGCTTGGCCTCGTCGCTGGCGCTGCCGGCGTCCGGGCCGTCAGCCTTGGTGGCGGCGACGGCGCCGCGCAGCTGGCTGTAGGCCTCAAGCGAGGAGGCGGTTTCCGGGTCTTCCAGCTTTTCGTCGGCGGCGGCCATCAGCCGGGAGACGTCGCTGTCGGCCAGGCCGGGCGCAGCCACCGGATCCGCCGCCTCTGCCGCATCGGCATCATCCTCAAGGGAAGCTTCAGCGGAGTCTTCGGCAGCAGGCTGTTCGGACGCGGCCAGGATCTCAGCCTCCACCTCGGCCAGTTCCCGCATCAGGTCGGCCTCGTCCTCGTCGGAGAGGATGGGCTGTTCGGGCTCTGCGTCTGCCGGAGCCGGGGTGTCCTCTGTCTCTTGCAGCTGGCCGGAGGCAACGGCCTGGTCGAGGACCGCGCGCTTGATCTTGGTGATGCGGACGCGGGCCGGTTTCGGTGCCGGGGCTTCTTCTTCCCCGGCCGGCTGGCTGGAGCTGTCCTCTTCGCTGTCCTCATCAAGGCCTGCGAAGAGACCGTCTTCGGCTTCGGCTTCGTCTTCGCCGCTGTCATCGCCTGCGGAGGCTTCCTCGGTGTCCGCGTCTTCTGCTTGGGCTGCTTCGGCAGCGGCGCTGTTCAGGTCCAGGCGGTCCAGGGCGCGGGCGATCTCGTCGTCGGCCTCGTCATCGAAATCCGGTGCGCCGTCATCTTCCAGCAGGGCCGCGGAGATGTCCTCAGCGGCGCCATCCAGCACGTCATCGGCGTGCTCGTCTTCGCTGAAATCCTCTTCAGGGGTCTGGGCGACCACGGCGCGGATGCGCTGCAGCTTGGCGGCGATGCTGTCGGCGGCGGAGGCGGCTGCAGGGGCCGCAGTCTCGACCTCTTCGGCCTCTGCCTGCGGCTCTTCCGCCTCTGCTGCCGCTTCGGTGAAATCTGCCTCGGCTTCGGTCACTTCCAGCAGTTCGACGGCGGGGGCAGGCTCTTCTTCGCTTGCGGTGCCGAGCACAGCGGCGATGGCTTCTTCGGCTTCGGCTTCGGCTTCGGCTTCGGCTTCGGCTTCGGCTTCCGCGATGATTTCTGCGGCTTCTTCTGCTTCAGCCTCTTCCGCGGCGTCCTCGATTTCGGCAGCGGCGGCCTGGGCTTCTTCTGCAACCGCCTCGGCGGCGGCTTCGGAGGCTTCGGCGGCGATCACGTCTGCGGCAGCTTCTTCGGTTTCGGCCACGGATTCTTCGGTTTCAGCCACGGCTTCCGCTTCGGCGGCCGGAACTTCAGCTTCCGTCGGCGCGGGCGCGGGCTGTTCGGCAACCGGTTCTGCGGCAGGCGCTGGCGCCGGGGCAGGTGCAGCGGTGGGAGCCGGTGCGGCAGCTTCAGCAGCGGCGGCGCCAAGCGCCGGGGTGGCGGCACGCAGGTGGATGCCGCCCTCGCTGGTGCGGGCCTCGACCTGGCGGGCGATCTCGCGCTGGGCAATGCGGGCCAGCATATCGGCATCGGGCTGCGGCGGTTCGGCGCCAAAGTAGCGGTCATCCGCGGCAAGGTCGCGGAAATACTCGGCAATGGCCTTCATTGTGCCGAAGGAATCCTCGAACCCTTCCAATGTGCAGGAAAAGGTTCCATAGGATACGGTCAAGACTTTGTTGTTATGTACCATCAGCTCGCTCGTCTTCGTCACATAGGTTGTCATTCACCATAAAGGCTGGAAGGACCAATTTTGCTCGAATCCGTGCAATTGATCGTATCATTTTGTGTTCACAATGTGTCTTGTTTCCAAAATAGGCGGGAATTCACCGCATGAATACTAAGATTGTAGACGTTCCGGAACCAATCACGCTGGTAGGCGGCGGGGAAGTGGCCTCTGGCGATCTGGAGGCGGCGCTGGCGCTGGCGCCGGTGCTGGTTGCGGCGGATGGCGGCGCTGCGGCGGCGCTGGCGGCGGGGCAGGTGCCACGGGCGGTGATCGGGGACTTTGACTCGCTGAGCGATGACGTGCGGGGGCAGCTGCCGCCGGACAGCCTGCACCCGGTGGCGGAGCAGGACAGCACCGATTTTGACAAGGCGCTGAGGATGATAGCGGCGCCGGCGGTGCTGGCGGTGGGGTTCCTGGGCGCGCGGGTGGATCACCAGCTGGCGGCGTTCAGCACCCTGGTGCAGGGGCATGACGTGCCGGTTGTGCTGGTGGGGGAGACGGAGGTGATCTTTCACCTGACCCGGGCGGTGGAACTGCCCGCGGAGGCGGGTGAGGTGATTTCGCTGTTTCCGATGCAGGAGGTGCAGGGGCGGTCCGAGGGGCTGGAGTGGCCCATTGACGGGCTGACAATGTCGCCGATGGGGCGGATCGGCACCTCGAACCGGGCGACGGGTCCGGTGCGGCTGGAGGCGAAGGGGCCGGGGCTGCTGGCGATTGTGCCGCGGCGGTTGCTGGCGGATGTGCTGGGGGCGGTCCGGCTGGACCGCTAGGCGGGGTTGATGCGCTCTTCGGTTTCTGACGCCTTGCGCTCGCGCATCACCGCGTAAAGCCCTGCGCTGATGGTCAGGAGGATGCCGAAAGCCGCGAGAGTGTTCGGGAGTTCCGAGAAGATCAGCCAGCCGAAGAACACCGCCACCGGGATTTCCAGGTATTGCATCGAGGCGAGGGTGGAGGTGGGCGCGAACCGCAGGCTCCAGGTCATCATCAGATGCGCCACGGTGCCAAGCGCGCCGGCCGCGGCCAGCAGGCTCCAGGTGTCCTGCGGCGGCAGGGCGGTGGATAGCGCGGTGATACCGGCCGCGTCGCCGATCAGGAACACCGGTGCCAGCAGCGCGGTGCCCATGACGCCCGCCACGGCCTGAACCGCGATGGGATCGGTTTCCTTGGCGATTTTGCGGGTGATCAGCATGAACAAGGCAAAGATCACCGCAACCAGCAGCGGCCAGAGTGCGTTCCAGCCGACGGCGGCAAAGCTGGGCTGAATGACCAGCAAGGTGCCGGCAAAGCCGACGACGCAGGCGCCGAGGCGGCGCAGGCCAACCTGTTCGTGCAGGACGTATTTGCCCAGCAGCAGCATCAGAAAGGGCATCACGAAGGCTATGGCCACCGCGTCGGCCAAGGGCAGGTAGCGGAAGGCGGTGAACATCGCGCCGATGCCGCCCATCTGCAACAGAGTGCGCAGGAACAAGAGCGGTGCCACCCGGCGCGACAGGCTGAGCGGCAGCCGCAGGGCCAGGGCCAGCGGCAGCAGGATTGCGGCCTGGGCGGCAAAGCGGATGAAGACGATCTGCGCGACCGGCACCCGGTCCGTCAGCAGTTTGGCGATGGCGTCGCCCAGCGGGATCACCATGCAGAAGCCCAGCATCAGGGCGATGCCGAGGAGGGGCCGGTCCTGTGTCATGGCGGCAGGCTAGGCGGGGTGGGGGAAACTTACAAGGTGCGGTTGAAGGCGGGACGGATTGGGGAGATAGACCCCGGGCCGCTTGCGGCCCGGTTCGCGCCCGTCCCCGCCCCCAGGGCGGGCGCGAAACGCCCACCCTCGGTGCCGGGCGCGAACCTGTGTTTGGTTGCTCCGGCAGCGGCAGACTGAGACATGAAACTCAGCAGTTCGGCACGTTCACGGCTAGGCCGCCGAGCGAGGTTTCCTTGTACTTGTCGTGCATGTCGGCGCCGGTCTGGCGCATGGTCTCAATGCAGGCGTCCAGCGGCACGAAGTGCTGGCCGTCGCCGCGCAGGGCGAGGGACGCGGCGGAGACCGCCTTGATTGCCGCGAGGCCGTTGCGCTCGATGCAGGGGACCTGCACCAGGCCCTTCACCGGGTCGCAGGTCATGCCCAGATGATGCTCCAGCGCGATTTCAGCCGCGTTTTCCACCTGTTCCGGCGTGCCGCCCATGACGGCGCAGAGGCCGGCGGCGGACATTGCCGACGCGGAGCCGACCTCAGCCTGGCAGCCAGCCTCGGCTCCGGAGATCGACGCGTTGTATTTCACCAGGCCGGCAATCGCGGCGGCGGTCAGCAGGAAATCCTCGACATGGGCTTCGGACGCGCCCGGCACATGGTCGAGATAGTAGCGGATCACGGCCGGCAGGGTGCCTGCGGCGCCGTTGGTCGGCGCGGTCACAACCTGGCCGCCAGCCGCGTTTTCTTCGTTCACCGCCATCGCATAGACGCTCATCCAGTCGTTGATGGTGTGCGGCGCGGTCAGGTTCATGCCGCGTTCGGCTATCAGTGCGTCATAGATGCCCTTGGCACGGCGGCGGACCTTGAGGCCGCCGGGCAGGATGCCGTCACGCTCCAGCCCGCGGTTGATGCAGTCGTTCATCACCTGCCAGATGCGGGCGGTGCCCTTGGCGAGGCTGTCGGAGCAGCCGCGGGAGATCTCGTTGGCGCGCTTCATCTCGGCAATCGACTTGCCGCTGGCCTTGGCCATCTCCAGCATCTCTGCCGCGGATTTGAACGGGAAGGGGACCGGGTCGCCTTCGTCGGTGGCCTTGCCTGCGGCCAGTTCTTCTTCGGTCACGACAAAGCCGCCGCCGATCGAGTAGAACACCTGTTTCAGGATCACGTCGCTCTGGGCATCGGTGGCCATCAGTATCATGCCGTTGGCGTGACCCGGCAGTGCGTGATCATAGTCAAAGATCATGTCCGCCTTGGGGTCGAAGTGCAGCGCGCCCAGACCCTCAGGGTGCATGGTATGGGTCTTGTCCAGCTCCGCCAGGAAGGCCTCGGCCTTGGCGTCGTCGTAGTCATGGGCGACAAAGCCGCCGAGGCCGAGGATGGTGGCGCGGTCGGTGGCGTGGCCGACGCCGGTGAAGGCGAGCGAGCCGTGCAGCGAGGCGCGCAGCCCGTGGAATTCAAACGGCGAGGCGCGCATCATGTCGAGGAAGCGCGCGGCGGCGACCATCGGACCCATGGTGTGGGAGGACGACGGGCCGATGCCCACTTTGAACATGTCGAAAACGGAGAGGAACATTAGGTGGCTGATCCTTCTGGGGGATTGGCGTAGGCCGGGGATGTGAACGGGGTGGCGCCGAGGCCCTCGGCCTCGCGTGCCACGGTAACGGCGGGGCGGTGCTCCAGCGCGGCGCAGATCTGCTGCAGGCTGGGGTAATGGGCCAGGGTGAACCAGGTTTTGTCGGCCTGCGCAGGATAAAGCGCCATCCAGCGGATCTGGCAGGCAAGGTAATAGTCCAGCACCGACGGCTGCGGCGCGCCGAGCCAGGAAGGGCGGTCTGCGGCGGCCTGGTTGAGGCTGGTCAGATGCACATGCAGGCGCTGGCGCAGGACCTTTTGCAGCTGCTGCTGATCTGCCTCGGCATCGCCGATGTATTTGTCCGGGTAGAACAGCATCCGCAGGTCGGCGTGCAGCGTGTTGGAGGCGAAAAACAGCCATTTCAGGAGCGCTGCGCGGTCCGCGCTGCCGGGCTGCGGCGCCATCGCGGCGTGGCGCTCGGAGAGCCACAGCAGGATCGCGGCGGTTTCAAACAGCGGCCCGTCCGGGGTTTCCAGCACCGGGATCAGACCGCCCGGGTTCAGCGCCCGGTATTCGGGGCTGTTCTGCGCCTCTGCCCGGCGGTCGACCAGGACCGTTTCATAGGGCAGGCCAAGCTCCTCCAGCACCAGCCGGATGACCAGTGAGGCGTTGTCAGGGGCGTAGTGCAGGCGGTATTCGGGTTTCATAGCGCAACATTATAACTCGGACCGGCAGAATATGTGTCCGTTTCCGGCGTTTCCAATAGGAAACCCGCCTTTGTGATATATGTTTGGTCAAGAGGCCCCGAAGCGGCGGAAGGACGCCGAGCGGGTCATGCGTTGCGCAGCTCTGTTTTGAGCCCGAAGCGGACGCCGAAGGGGCGCGCGTTGTGATTGCCCGCCAAGTTCAAATTGCCTCAAAATGCTGCTTGATTTAGTCTCGCTGTAATGAGCCGAGAATTGAGCGAAATCGATTTGGCCGGGATGCCAGCCCCGTTGGCATTTGCAGTCAAAGAAATCAGTTTCCCGATGGTAGTTGAAGGAAGCGGATCACCTGTTCTGTTTGTTCATGGAGCATGGGCCGATCATCGTATCTGGTGCGGTCTTTGGAAACCCGTTTCCCGCCGAGCTAAGTTCATGGCTTACACTCAGCGGCATTTTGGGGACTGGCACTGGCCAAACGACAAACCTTTCGCGCGCCGTGTCCATACAGAAGACCTGATCGACATATTGGAAAAATTGGAGGAGCCGGTCCATCTCGCTGGGTGGTCTTATGCAGGCGGAATTCTGTTACGCACGGCGGCGACAATACCCAAACAAGTGCTTTCGCTAAGTATCTTTGAGCCATCGTTTGAGTGCGAACCGCCAAAAGAAAATGGCCCACTAACGCATGCTCGCGAAATTGCGTGGGACCGATTAGAGCCAGCCTATGAATTGGCGGAGAAGGGCGATCTTGAGACAGGTATGCGGGTAGGTCTTGAGGCTGTCTATAGCATGCCAGCAGGTGGTTTTCTTGAGTTGCATCCAGACTTTCAAAAGGTTCATTTGGAAAATTGCCATACGATGATGCCTGATCTTAATGCAGAGCCTGCCAAACCACTGTCACCTGAGGAATTTGCTCAAATTAAATGCCCGACCTTAATCTTGTACGGAGAAAACTCACTTGATCAGTACCGTTTAATGGCTGAGCACACGAGCAACAGCATCGACAACGCAATACTAAGAAAAGTACCGGGCGTAAGTCATGGCGGCCCTGTTCAAAGGCCAGACCTGTTGGCTGATGCGATGTTAGAGTTCATTCTGGGGAATGCTTCTTTGCGCTCTGTTTAACTGTAAGGTTCAGTAACTTGAAAGTCCGCTTCGTCCGCTCAGCGTGCGTTCTGAATTGCCGCACAAAACAGCCGGTTCGAGACAGGAGTTCCTGCCCCTTGCGCGGAGGGCAGCTGCCCGTTCAGACCCGCCGGGCGGTGCAGACGAAATGGGTGAGGGAGAAGAAGAACCGCCCCTCCGCCGCCAGTTCCTCCTGTTCCTGCGCCCAGGCGGCGGCGTCGTCCTCATCGGTGGCTTCAGTCTGAACGGCATAAGCGCGGATCAGGCGGATCATCATGGCGGCCAAGCCGTCCGGGCGCAGGCTGGTGTCGCAGATGGTCACGGGGTGCATCGTTTCGAGCGTGAAGCCGCTGTCGCGCAGTTCTTCCGGCAGGCGGGCGGGCACGGTGCGGTCGGCCAGATGGTTGTCCCAGATATCCAGGAACCGCTGCATCCGGGCGCGGTTGTCGCTGTGCCAGGCGAAGGTGTCAAAGTGGATGTCGCCGATCACCAGGCGGCCGTTCGGTTTCAGCACATGGTGCACCGCGCGCAGCACCGGGCGGCGGCTGGTGATGTATTCGAACACCTGCACCGAGACCGCCTTGTCAAAGCTTTCCGGCTCAAACGGCAGGGTCGCGGCATCGCTTTCGGTGAGGGTGGTGTTTTCCCGTTCCTGCAATCGCTGGCGGGCGGCGGCGAGCATGTCGGGGCTGGCGTCCAGCCCGGTCACATGGCCCGCGGGGCCGACCGCGCGGGCGAGTTCCTCTGTCAGCAGCCCGTTGCCGCAGCCGAGGTCCAGGATGCGGTCGCCCGGTGCCGGTGCCAGCGCGTCGAAGCTGGCGCGCCGCCGCCGGGAAATGTCGGCACCCTGGTAGGCATCCTCCAGCACGCGGGTGGTTTCCTTGTCGAATTGCAGCATTCCTGTCCCTCCGTCCGCATCCGCCCGCATAAGAGGACTAGGGCGAACGGGCGGGATTTCCAGCCGGGCGGCGGGCGGGGCGCAAAAGCCCCCTCGCGCGGAATCGGCTAACCGCCTATAACGGCGGGGAAAGCGTTTGCATGGAGATCCGCGATGACCGGAGAGCTGTCCCCCATCGACAAGGCGAAATTCGTTGCGGCCAAGCGGGCGGCGGAGATGGTCGAAGATGGTATGCGGGTGGGGCTTGGCACCGGGTCAACTGCGGCCTGGCTGGTGCGCTGCCTGGGCGATCTGGTGCTGAAGGAGGGTTTGCGGATCACCGCGGTGCCGACCTCCAGCCGCACCGCGGCGCTGGCGCGGGACGTGGGCATCCCTGTGGTCTCTTTGGATGAGGCCAAGTGGCTGGATGTGACCATTGATGGCGCCGATGAGTTTGATCCGGACCTGAACCTGATCAAGGGCGGCGGCGGCGCGCATCTGCAGGAGAAGATTGTCGCCACGGCCTCTGACCAGATGGTGGTGATTGCCGATGCCAGCAAGATGGTGGAGACCCTGGGCGCCTTCCCGCTGCCGGTGGAGGTGCTTCCGTTCGGCTGGCAGAGCAGCCAGGCGCTGATCGAAGAGACGCTGGTGTCGATGGATGTGATGGGGCGCAGCTCCACCCTGCGGATGAACGGCGGGGCGCCATTTGTGACGGATGAGGGCAATTACCTGCTGGACCTGCATCTGAAACGGATCGGCAATGCCCGTCAGCTGGCGCTGGTCTTGAACCAGATCCCCGGGGTGATCGAGAACGGGCTGTTCATTGACATCTGCGACACGGTGGTGATCGGCTATGGCGACGGCCGTGTTGAGGTGCGCGACATCAACGAAGGCACCGTCGAGAAGGACAAGCTGGATTTTGTCGAAACCGACAACCTGTTCACCGATTTGATGGATTGAGTGCGGCTGCGTTCCGCGTTTTGCAAACCGGATTCCTGCGAGGAATCCGGCCCGGTTTCCGGCGCGGAAACCGGGGGCAGGGCTTCTAAAAGCTGGCGGCGGAGACGGGTCTGAAATCCTCGCAGGATTTCAGGACGGAATTCGCGCCGAATTCCGTTTTCTTCGGATGCACTGCCCATGGGGGGGCGGAAAACCGGAATTCCGCCTCACAACCCTGTGCAAATTCAATGCAAAAGGTTGAATGCGGCGCGGGAACGCCCACTTGGGCATATGGCGTTTGGTGGTCCGTTATGGGATACACCTGATCAAGAAATGCAAAGGGCGGAACTTCATGAGCTTTGATTACGATCTGTTTGTCATCGGCGGCGGCTCCGGCGGGGTGCGGGCGGCACGGGTGGCGGCGCAGGAAGGCGCCAAGGTGGCGCTGGCGGAAGAGGACCGCTATGGCGGCACCTGCGTGATCCGCGGCTGCGTGCCGAAGAAGCTGATGGTGTTCGCGTCTGAATACTCCAGCATGTTCGAGGACGCGCAGGCCTATGGCTGGGACATCAAGGCCGGTGCCTTTGACTGGGATGCCTTCAAGGGCAAGCTGCATGGCGAGCTAGACCGGCTGGAAGGCATCTACCGCAATATCCTGAAGAACAACGGCGTCGAGAGCTTTGACAGCCGTGCCAAGCTGGCCGATGCCCACACGGTGGAGCTGGCCGACGGCACCCGCAAGACCGCCAAGCATATCCTGATTGCCACCGGCGGCTGGCCGACTGTGCCGGAGTTCCCGGGCTCGGAACTGGCGATCACCTCGAACGAGATGTTCCATCTGGACAAGCTGCCGGAGAGCCTGCTGATCGTCGGCGGCGGCTATATCGCCAGCGAGTTTGCGGGCATCATGAACGGGTTGGGCGTCAAGACCACGCAATTCTACCGCGGCGCGCAGATCCTGCGCGGTTTCGACGACGAGGCGCGCGGGCTGATTTCCGAGGAGATGTGCCAGGCCGGCATCGACGTGCATCTGGGCACCAATGTGCTGGAGATGCACAAGGAAGGCGACAAGATCCGGGTGAAATCAACGAATGGCCAGGAGCGGCTGTTCGACAAGGTGATGTATGCCACCGGGCGCCACCCCAATGCCGACAACCTCGGGCTTGAGGAAATTGGCGTGCAGCGCGGCCGCAAGGGCGAGATCATCGTCGATGAATACAGCCAGACCTCAGTGCCGTCGGTCTATGCGATCGGCGATGTGACCGACCGGGTGGCGCTGACGCCGGTGGCGATCCGCGAGGCGATGGCCTTTGTCGAGACCGTGTTCAAGGGCAATCCGACCAGCCCCGACCACGCGCTGATCCCGACCGCGATCTTCACCCAGCCGGAGATGGGCACCATTGGCCTCAGCGAGGAAGAAGCGCGCGAGCAGGAGCCGGTTGAGGTTTATGCGACCTCGTTCAAACCGATGCAGCAGGCCTTTGCCGGCCGGGCGCAGCGGGTGCTGATGAAACTGATCGTTTCGAAGGCCACCCGCAAGGTGCTGGGCTGCCATATCGTCGCACCCGGTGCGGGCGAGATGATCCAGCTGGCCGGAATCGCGGTAAAAATGGGGGCAACCAAAGAAGATTTCGACCGCACGGTTGCGGTGCACCCCACAATGTCGGAAGAGTTGGTAACTTTGAAAACTCCGGTGCGCTCGACCTGAGCGGGCAAACCGGCAAGAATGAGAACTCATGCCGCCCAATTCGGTATCTTGCGGGCGGCAGCAAACGGATAGGAGACAAATGGCGGGCAATAGCGGTGGCCCATGGGGGGGCGGTGGCTCCTCCGGCGGCGGAGGAGGCAACCGGGGCAACAACGGCGGCAATAACGGCGGTGGCCGTAAGCCGGAAGATCCCCAGATCCCCGAAATCGATGAGCTGGTGAAGAAAGGCCAGGAGCAGCTGCGCGTGCTGATGGGCGGGCGCGGCGGATCCGGCGGCGGCCGCGGCGGACGCAGCGGCGGCGGAGGCGGCGGCGCGCCGCTGTTCACCAAGGGCACCCTGGGGCTGGCGGTCATTGCCGGCGCGGTGCTGTGGGGCTTTGCCAGCATCTATACCGTCAAGCCGGAAGAGCAGTCGGTGGAGCTGTTCCTGGGCGAGTATTCCTCGACCGGGCAGCCGGGCCTGAACTTTGCGCCCTGGCCGCTGGTCACCAAGGAAGTGATCCCCGTGCGGGTGGAGCAGACCGAGAACATCGGTTCTGGCGCGCGCGGCTCTGACGCCGGTCTGATGCTGACCGGCGACGAGAACATCATCGACGTGGATTTCCAGGTGGTGTGGAACATCTCTGACCCGGCGCGGTTCCTGTTCAACCTGCGCGACCCGCGCTCAACTATCAACGCGGTGTCGGAATCGGCAATGCGCGAGATCATCGCCCAGTCCGAGCTGGCACCGATCCTGAACCGCGACCGCGGCGCCATCACCGCCCGTCTGGAAGAGCTGATCCAATCGACGCTGGACAGCTACGACAGCGGCGTGAACATCGTGCGTGTGAACTTTGACGGCGCCGACCCGCCAGAGCCGGTGAAGGACGCCTTCCGCGAAGTGCAGTCCGCAGGCCAGGAACGCGACCGGCTGGAAAAGCAGGCTGACGCCTATGCCAACCGCAAGCTGGCAGGCGCCCGCGGCCAGGCCGCGCAGACGCTGGAAGAGGCCGAGGCCTACCGTGCGCAGGTAGTGAACGAGGCGCAGGGTGAGGCGAGCCGCTTTACGGCGGTTCTGGAGGAATACCAGAAAGCGCCGGAAGTGACCCGCAAGCGCCTGTACCTGGAAACCATGGAAGAGGTGCTGGGCCGGGTCGACAAGATCATCCTGGATGACACTGCAGGCGGCGAAGGCCAGGGCGTCGTGCCCTATCTGCCGCTCAATGAACTGCGCAAATCGCAGGAGGGCAACTGATGCGGAAATCTACTCTTCTTCTGCCCGTCCTGGTGGTCGCGGCGATTGCTGTGCTGTCCTCGATCTTCATCGTGGACGAGCGGGAAAAGGCGCTGGTTCTTCGCTTTGGCCGGGTGGTAGACATCAAGGAAGCCCCGGGCCTGGCGTTCAAACTGCCGGTCATCGACAATGTGGTGCGCTATGACGACCGCATCCTGAGCCTGGAAGTCGGTCCGTTGGAAGTCACCCCGCTGGATGACCGCCGCCTGATCGTGGATGCGTTTTCGCGCTACCGGATTGCCAATGTGGATACCTTCCGGCAGGCCGTCGGCGGCGGCGGCATTGGTGCCGCGGAACTGCGCCTGGACAAGATCATGCGGGCACAGACCCGTGAGGTGCTGGGTTCCGTCAGTTCCAACGACATCCTGTCCTCGGACCGTTTCGCGCTGATGCTGCGGATCCGCAATGGCGCCATCACTCAGGCGCGCCAGCTGGGGCTTGAGGTGATCGACGTGCGGCTGAAGCGCACCGACCTGCCGCAGGCCAACCTGGAAGCCACCTTTGCCCGGATGCGCGCCGAGCGCGAACGGGAAGCAGCTGACGAGATCGCCCGCGGTGAAGAGGCGGCGCAGCGCGTGCGCGCGCAGGCCGACCGGACCGAGGTTGAGCTGGTGTCGGAAGCCGAGCGCGAAGCCGAGGTGATCCGCGGTGAAGCGGACGCCGAACGCAACGCGATCTTTGCTTCGGCCTATGGCCGCGACGCGGAGTTCTTCGAGTTCTACCGCTCGCTGAACGCCTATGCGAATTCGCTGCTGGCGGGCAATTCCTCGCTGGTGCTGTCGCCTGACAACGAGTTCTTCAATTACCTGAAGTCCTCGGGCGGCAAGGCTGTCCAGTAATGGGGTTCATCCTCCTGGCCCTCGGGCTGGTACTGATTGCAGAGGGGCTGGTGTACGCACTGGCCCCTTCGCTTGTGGAGCGGCTCTTGGAAATGCTGCGGGTGCTGAGTGAAGATCAGCGCCGCAATGCAGGTCTGGCGGCGCTGGCGCTGGGTCTCATTCTGGTCTGGCTGGCGTTCCGTCTGGGGATTTAAAGCGGCGCTTTCCCCCCAATTTTTCAGCGAAACCGTAATCTTTCCCTGCTAGGATAGCCTCAGCAGGGCCTCCCCCGCTGTTACAGGGCAAAAACCGGATCACAGCGGCTTTATTCCGTGCAACATTTGTTGCGGGACAGGGGAGAGTTCCTACATTGGGTCCATAAGACTTTGCCCGGCATATGCGGCGTTTGCGCCTGTCCGGGCAGGGGAGAAGAATTGAAAATGACAAGGAGTAGATCCGTGCAGCCACAGGCAATTGCAATTTCCGGCCGGACAGGCGGCAGCGGCGCGATGATCCGGCTGGCCTGGCTTCTGGTGCTGAGCATGGCAGTCCTGCTGATGCAGGCGGTCACCGCAATGGCCCGCCCCGAGAGCCTGGCGCCGCTGGCCGACAAGGTCAGCCCCGCGGTCGTCAACATCACCACCAGCACCGTTGTCGAGGGCCGCACCGGCCCGCAGGGCATCGTGCCGGAGGGCTCGCCGTTTGAGGATTTCTTCCGTGAGTTCCAGGACCGCAACGGCAATGGCACCCGGCCGCGCCGCTCCTCGGCGCTGGGCTCTGGCTTTGTGATTTCCGAGGACGGTTATATCGTCACCAACAACCACGTGATCGACGGCGCCGACGAGATCGAGATCGAGTTCTTTCCCGGCGAAGGCCAGCCCAAGGAGCTGCTGCCCGCCAAGGTGATCGGAACCGATCCCAACACCGATATCGCGCTGCTGAAGGTGGAGGCGCCGTCGGCGCTTAAATACGTCAAGTTCGGCGACAGCGACACCGCCCGTGTCGGCGACTGGGTGGTGGCGATGGGCAATCCGCTGGGGCAGGGGTTCTCTGTTTCCGCTGGTATTGTCTCGGCCCGCAACCGCGAGCTGTCGGGCTCTTATGACGACTACATCCAGACCGATGCGGCGATCAACCGGGGCAATTCCGGCGGGCCGCTGTTCAACATGGACGGTGATGTGGTCGGCGTGAACACCGCGATCCTGTCGCCCAATGGCGGCTCCATCGGCATCGGGTTCTCGATGGCCTCCAACGTTGTGGTCAAGGTTGTGGCGCAGCTGAAGGAATTCGGCGAGACGCGGCGCGGCTGGCTGGGTGTGAAGATCCAGGATGTGGATTCGGATCTGGCAGAGGCGATGGGCTTGGAAAAAGCCCGCGGCGCGCTGGTCACCGATGTGCCGGAAGGCCCCGCCAAGGACGGTGGTGTGCTGGCCGGTGACGTGATCGTCAGCTTTGATGGCGCCGATGTGAAGGACACCCGCGGCCTGGTGCGTCAGGTCGGCAATGCCGAGGTTGGCAAGACTGTGCGCGTGGTGGTCTACCGCGAGGGCAAGACCGAGACGCTGCGGATTACCCTGGGCCGCCGTGAAGACGCCGAGCGCGGCCCCTCCAGCGAGAGCGGCAGCGGCGATGCGCCGGGCAGCAGCGAGAAGGAGCTGCTGGGCCTGTCGGTCGGCGTGCTGACCGACCAGATGCGTGCTGAGCTGAATGTGGCTGAGGATCTCGAGGGCCTGGCCGTCCTGTCGGTGGATGAGACTTCGGAAGCCTGGGAGAAGGGCTTGCGTGCGGGTGATGTGATCACCGAGGCGGGCCAGCAGAAGGTGGCCTCGATCAGCGATCTGGAAGCGCGTGTCAGCGAAGCCAAGGAGGCGGGGCGCAAGTCGCTGCTGCTGCTGGTGCGCCGCGGCGGCGAGCCGCGCTTTGTGGCGCTGAACCTGTCGGAGTGATCCGGGTCAGGGACCGCTGAGAAATAAGGGAAGGCCGGGCAAATGCCCGGCCTTTTTCGTTGGCTCAGGGACGGGCCAGCTGCATGAAAAGGAGGCCGCGGCTGTCCTTTGCCGTGCGCCAGCTGCCGGGCTGTTCGGCAAAGATCTGGCGGAAATCTTCCAGGTTGCGCCTTTCATCCGAGATCAGCACCCAGCCGCCCGGACGCACGTGCGGCAGGCAGCGGGTCAGCAGCTCCCGCCGCTGCGGCGCGGCCAGCATATGCAGGGTGCGGTCAAACAGCAGGACACCATAGTCCTTGTCCGGCGCCCATGTGGTGAGATCAGCGGCGATGCCGGTCACGTCGAGGTTTTCCGGCTGCGCTGCGGCCAGCATGTCCCGGATGCCATGCGGGGAAATGTCGATGCCGGTGACACGGTGGCCCAGCCGGGCAATGAACAGCGCATCCCGGCCCTGGCCGCAGCCTGCATCCAGAACGTCCTGGGCCTGTGTGCCCAGCTCCTCAAAAAAGGCGGTGAAGGCGGGGGACGGTGCCCCAAGCGCATCCGGGGTGTCACGGTAGAGTTTGTCGTAGTCATAAGCCATGTGAGGCACCGTAGCGGCCGGGTCTGGCAATGGCTAAGTGAATAATTCTTGAACAAGAGAGATGGCAGCGGGCAGCCGCTTCCCACCCCGGAATTCTCGCAGAATTCCGGGGTGGGCGGCAAAACTGATGCGCAAAAAGGGGAAGAGCCATGCGCTGGCGGGCACATGGCTCTTGTTGGACAGGCGGCCATTGGGATGGAACGGATAATGGCCGTCTATGAAGCCGTTATGGCGCGGTGCGGCGACGCGTTCTGTGACCGGGATTACAGAGGGCGGATTTTGCTGCAGAAATCTGCATCCGGCGGCGGGGTCAGATTGAATCCGGCTCCGCCAGCACCGCCAGTTCGCTGCGGTCGAGGATCTGCACGCCGCCGCGGCTGATGCCGACCAGGCCGCTGCGCTTCCAGGCGGCGAGCGTCTTGGAGACCGCTTCACGGGTGGCGCCGACAAATTCCGCCAGTTCCGCCTGCGACAGAGCCACGCGGCCGTCGCTGCTTTCGGGTGCGAGGTACAAGAGCTTGCGCGCGAGCCGCACCGGCATCGGCAGGAACACCTGTTCATTGAGCTGGGTATTCATCCAGCGCATCCGCTGGCCCGCCAGCCGCAACAGGTCGGCGGCCAGGTCCGGGTACTGGCGGATCTGCGCCAGCACGTCGCCGCTGCGCAGGCGCAGGACCCGGCTGGGTTCGGCGGCGATGGCGGTGGCGGTGCGCTCGCCCGGGTCAAACAGGGTGATCTCGCCGAACACCGCACCGGGGCGCATCATGTCGAGCGACAGCTTGCGGCCTGAGGCGGAGAGCACCGAGAACTCCAGAGCGCCTTCGGCAATCGCATAAAGCGCATCACCGGCGTCGCCCTGCTCGAACAGCACCTCGCCCTGGCGCAGGCGCACCTCGGTGGCCTGGCTCTCCAGCATCCGGCGCAGCGGGCCGGAGGCACCGGAGAGAAAGCCGGTGTCCGGCAGGCGGGTGGTCAGCATGGTGTTTGTCTCATGTTATGTCTTTGGCCCGGTGGGCGGACCTTAGCAGAGGCTTTGCCAGCTGGGAACCGGGGAGCTGAACCGCGCGGTTCAGCCCGCGACGGCGATCAGGCCCAGCTTGCGGGCGGAGGCCAGCGTCAGGGTGCCGCTGTCCAGCCCCAGCGGCGCCTGGAAGCGCTGCACGGCCTTGCGGGTGGCGGCGTCCATCTGGCCATGCACGGGGCCGCGGTAGAGGCCGCGCGCCGTCAGGGCCCGCTGGATGGTGCGGATGAAGTCCGGGGTCATCATTTCGGGGCAGGGGATTTCGATCCACTGCTCCTGCCGCGGCTGCACGATTTCCTGCCGGGTCTCGGTGCGGAAGGTGGCGGGGCGGATCACCTGGCCGCTGGCGTCCAGCTGCGCCGGTTCGGTCAGCACCTGGCTGGTGACGGTTTCAATGACGGCGGGGGAGGTGTGGGTGCTCCAGCAGGTGCCGGGGGGCGCGCCGGGCGGCGCGTAGCGGCCGGCGCGGGAGGTTTCGTTGCCGGGGTGCGGCTGGACGCAGGCGGTCAGGGCCGCAAGCATGGCCAGCAGCAGGGCAGGCGCCAGGCGCCGGCTGGGGAGAAAGATCGGTGGCGTCATGCCCGGGTGCCTCATGCCGGCGCCTCTGTCTGTCCCCGGGGGGCTGGCGCCGTTGCTTTGGCGGCAGCCTAGCCGAGTTCGCCGCCATCCGCAAAGGCCGGATCGCCTGTCCGGCCCTGATCCGCCAGCAGGAGGTCGAGCATCGGCGAGATGTCCTCCACATCTTCGGCGATCACATGGGTGACGGAATGCGCCCGCTGCAGCCGCCCGGTGACCCGCAGCATCCGCCCGGAGATCACCGCGCGGCGGAAGGCTTCGTAAATCTTGCGCCAGACGATCACGTTGACGATGCCGGTCTCATCCTCGAGCGTGACGAAGATGACCCCCTTGGCGGTGCCGGGGCGCTGGCGCAGGATCACCAGGCCCGCGACGGTGATGCGGGCGTTTTCCGGCGGCTCCTGCAGCCGGGCGGCGGTCAGGCAATGGGGCGGGCGCGGCCAGCGGGGCTGGCCGGTTCGCGGTCCGGTTTGCAGGCCGGTTTGCAAATCGGAGCGGGCCGGCACGGGAGGGCGCGCGGGGGCTGGCATGAGGAAATCCCCCCTGGGGTTGAGAATATTTGAGTGTGAACAAATATAGAACATGAGGCGGTAAAGTCCAGCAGCGGCAGGGCGGCGTCGCAATTGGGGGTGGCACCGGCGCGGGCGCTTGGCTACACAGTCGCGCAAGTACCGGAAAAGGGAAGAGAGCTGACGAATGGCAAAGATCACTTATATCGAGCACAACGGCACCCAGCACGTGGTGGATGTGGCCAACGGGCTGACCGTGATGGAAGGCGCGCGCGACAACAACATTCCGGGCATCGAGGCCGATTGCGGCGGCGCCTGCGCCTGCTCCACCTGCCATGTCTACATCGCGCCGGACTGGGTCGAGAAGCTGCCCGCCAAGGATGACATGGAAGAGGACATGCTGGACTTCGCCTATGAGCCCGATCCGGCCCGCTCGCGCCTGACCTGCCAGATCAAGGTGAGCGACGATCTGGACGGCCTCGTGGTGCACATGCCCGAAAAGCAGATCTGATGGCTGCGGGGGCGGCAGCGCGGCGTCTTCCGTTGCGCGTCCGGCCCCGTTTTGCCCGCCGCGTATTGCGGGCGTTGTGTTTGGGGCTGGCCCTGGCCGGCCCTTTGGCGCAGGAGGCCGGCGCCGGGGTGATCGGCGCGGAATACGGCGATCCCACCACCCGCTACGGCCATGCAGTGCTGGGCGATGATGTGGAATACGGGTCGCTGGTGCTGACGGTTGCAAGCACGGGGGGAAGCGGGGCTTCCCTGGCGGCGGACTACAAGACCTCCGAAATCCTGATCCGCCTGCCGCAGGACCATGTGTTCGAGGACATCGCGCCGCGGCTGGCGGATGTGGACGGCGACGGCAGCCCCGAGGTGCTGGTGGTCGAGACTGATGTGGCCGCGGGCGCCCAGCTGGCGGTCTATGACGCGGACGGCGAAAAGATCACCGAAACCCCGCATATCGGCACCCGCAACCGCTGGCTGGCGCCCATCGGCGCCGCGGATCTGGATGGCGACGGTCATGTGGAGATCGCCTATGTCGACCGGCCGCATCTGGCGAAAACCCTGCGCATCTGGCGCTTCCGGGACGGCGCATTGCATGAGGTGGCAAGCAAGGCGGGCCTGACCAATCACCGCATTGGCGAGGATTTCATCACTTCCGGCATCCGCGACTGCGGGCAGGGCGCGGAACTGGTGATGGTGAGCGGCGACTGGCGCCGGATCATTGCCGCGCGGCTGCAGGATGGTGAAATCACTGCCCGGGAGATCGGTCCCTTTGATCCTGACACCAGGCTGGCGGACGCGTTGGCCTGCCGCTGAGAGCAGCAGGGGCAAACTGTCCGCGCCGCGCCTTGCGCGGCGCGCGGCCCAACGGTGCGGCCCATCCCCGGATGGGCTGAAACAGGTGGAAGAGCTGCGCTGACTGTTGCCCAAGGGCCTGCGGCGGGCGGATGCTTCAACGCGCTGCCGCGCGGGTGTTTCCGAAATATTCATTCCCTTCAGCTAGCCTGCGGCAAACGGGAAATGCCCGGCGGCGCCGGCTGGGGCATGTTTTCACAGGAGACACGCGCGTGAGTTTTACACCCTATGTGTTCGGCACCGGTATCGCCGGCTGGACCTTCCTGCAGCGGACCCAGGCCCAGCAGCAGGAAGTGTTTGAAAAATCGCCCATTCTGGACCGCCGGGTGCAGGATTTCACGCAGCGCATCACCAGCATCCAGAACTCGGACCAGCTGCTGGACGACTACAATCTCCTGCAGGTGACACTGGGTGCTTTTGGCCTGGATGAGGACATCGGCAACCGGGCTTTCATCCAGAAGGTGCTGGATTCGGACCTGAGTGATTCCAAGTCCTTCGTGAACCGCCTCAATGACAGCCGCTACCTGGCGCTGGCGCAGACCTTTGGCTTCAACAGCCCGGACGGCCCGCAGCTGCCCAGTGCCAAGGGCGGCAGCGAATTTGCCGGCATCACCACCGCCGATGACCTTCTGTCCAACCAGACGCTGCTGAAAAAGGCGCTGGACAACGTGGGCCTGAAGGGGATGGAGAACAACCAGTTCTTCCTGCAGAAGGTGCTGGAGTCGGACCTGAGCGATCCGGACTCCTTTGCCAACAAGCTGACCGATACCCGCTTTGCCGATTTCGCCAAGCAGTTCGAGTTCGGCAAGCCGCCGGAATATGACAACAGCATCCAGGCGCTGGTGTCGGAGTTCAACCAGCATACCGAAGGGCTGGCCAGCGCCGATGACCTCTTGGAGGATGAAGACCTGCTGCAGGCGGTGATCGAGACCTTCGACCTGGAGCGCACCAACAAGGATTTCCTGCGGCGGGTGCTGAATTCGGACACCACCGATCCGGATTCCTTTGTGAACCAGCTGGAGGACACGCGCTATCTGAACGTCTCCCGCGCGTTCGGCTTCGGCTATCCGGACATCAACGCGATGACCGACCCGGATGAACTGCTGCAGAACCCGGAGCTGCTGGCGGATGCGCTGGACCAGTTCAACGTCAGCGACCGGGGCGAGACCTTCCTGCGCCAGGTGCTGGAATCGGACCTGAGCGATCCGAATTCCTTTGTGAACCAGCCGGAGAACATCGCCTATTACGATTTTGCCGATGCGTTCCAGAACACCTGGCCGGAGCATGTCAGCAAAATGCAGGTGTTTTCTGACGAGATCACCGACAAGCTGGACAGCCTGTCCTCCGCCACCGAGCTGGTGTTCGACCTGAGCCTGTTCGAGGCTTCGCTGGACATCTTCGGGCTAAGCCACCGGGACAGCGATTTCAACGTGATGATCAAGACGCTGGATTCGGATCTGTCCTCGGAGATTTCCTATGCCAATCTGCACCATGACAACAACATGAAAGCAATGGCTTACGCCTTCTCCTTCAACAAGGGCACAGAGGCGCAGGTATACCCGGACGGCTTTGCAGATGAGATTGCCGATCTTTACACCACCCGGCAATTCGAGATTGCCATCGGCGAGTCCGATCCCAACATGCGGCTGGCGCTGGCGTTTGAGCGCGAACTGCAGGCGGTGGTGGATGAGGGCGGCAGCGAGAACGCCCATTGGTACAACATCATGGGATCGCCGCCGCTGCGCACCGTGTTTGAGACGGCGCTGGTGCTGCCCTCCGGTTTTGGCCAGCTGGATATCGAGCGGCAGCTGGGTGAGATGAAGGACCGCACACAGGCGGCCTTCGGGGTCACCCATCCCGCGGATCTGCTGGAGCCGGACATGCTCGACCAGTTCCGCAGGCGGTTCCTGCTGATGACGGATATCGGCGGGTTCTAGGGCAGCAAGCGCCTGAGCTTGGGCTGCAGGCGCATGATCTGCAAGTTTCCAAAGCGTCCCGGAGGGCCTGCGCGGCTGCCCGGCACGGGCGGCCTGTATCCGTGGCAATGATTGAACGCTTACCCGGTGCGTTCAGGCTGGCGGAACAAGGCTGATCGCAGTTTCCCATGCATTGGCATGCAGCCAGGCGGAGCTTTGGCAGCAGGTTTGGCGCTTCCCGTCCAGGCAGACCGGCCTGCGGCTCAGGCGCGGGCGGGGTGGGCCGGCACGGATTTCTCCATGGTCACCGAGGTTGGCCTGTCAAACCCGGGATGCGCGGTTTCGCCGGTTTTGCGGAAGCCCATGCGGGCAAAGGCCGCGTGGTTTTTTGTCAGCTCGACCCGGGTCTGCAACCGCAGTACCGGCAAGCCAAGTGCCGCAGCGCGGGTTGCGGCCAGCTCCACCAGCGTGCGGGCGAGCCCGGTACCGCGATGGGTTTCGTCCACCGCCAGTTTGCCCAGATAGAGGCAATCGGGTCTGGGCGTCAGGAAGATGCAGGCCGCGGGCGGGGTGCCGATGCCCCAGATTTCACCATCGCGGCATTGGTCCTGCAGGGCGGCCAATGACAGGCGGTGCATGGAGGACGGCGGGTCGATGCGCCCCTCCATAAAGGCAAAGCTGCGCTGGATCAGGTCCAGCACATCCCTCAGGCTGGGATCATCGGGAGAGAGCCGCCAGGGCGCGGTCATTGTGCCGGTCTTTGGGCAGGCATTCGGGACCGGTGCAGGCGGCAAATGGCGGGCAGGTGCAGCATGTGTTTTCCTCCCTGCGCCGCAGGATAGCCTTCTGAGGCGGAGCCGGCAAACGGCGGAGACTGATCCGCGCCACAGCCTTTCAGGGCGCCTCTGGCCGGGCGCGGCAGCGCCCGGCCACGCCCAACTGTGAGGATCAATCTGTGATTGGTCCGGAGCAGGCGGGAGGGCCTGCCTGTCCGGGTGCGCTGCAGCGGTTACTTCAGCGCGCGCCAGCCGATGTCGCGGCGGAAGAAGCCCTGGGGCCAGTCCACCCCGTCCACCATCGCATAGGCACGGTCGCGGGCCTCCTGCAGGGTGTTGCCGCGGGCGGTCACGTTCAGCACCCGGCCGCCAACCGCCAGCACCTTACCGTCCTGCGCCTTGGTGCCCGCGTGGAACACCATGTTGCTGCTGTCCTCGGGCAGCGCGTCCAGGCCCTTGATCTCGGAAAACTTCTCGTAAGACCCCGGGTAGCCCTCGGTCGCCATCACCACGGTGATCGCATGGTCATCGGCCCAGTTCACCTGCGCTTCGCCTAGGCGGCCCTCAGCCGCGGCGTGCATCAGGTCCAGCGCCTGGGCGCCGAGGCGCATCATCAGCACCTGGCATTCCGGATCACCGAAGCGGACGTTGTATTCCACCAGCCGCGGCTGCCCGTCCTTGATCATCAGGCCCGCATAGAGCACGCCCTGATAGGGCATGCCGCGCTCTGCCATCACTCGCATTGTGGGCTTCACGATCTCTTCCATCGCGCGGGCCTCGACTTCAGCCGACAGGACCGGTGCGGGGGAGTAGGCGCCCATGCCGCCGGTGTTGAGGCCGGTGTCGCCCTCGCCGACGCGCTTGTGGTCCTGGGCGGAGCCGATCGCCAGCACGTCCTCGCCATCCACCAGCACAAACAGGGAGGCTTCCTCGCCTTCCATGAATTCCTCGATCACCACCTCGGCGCCGGCCCCGCCGAAAACGCCGCCGAACATATCGTCGATGGCCGCCATGGCCTCGTCCTCAGTCATGGCGATGATGACGCCCTTGCCTGCGGCCAGGCCGTCCGCCTTGACCACGGTGGGCACGCCGTTGGCACGCACATGCGCCTTGGCGGCTTCGGCATCGGTGAAATGGCCGTAGCCTGCGGTGGGGGCATTTGCCGCGTCGCAGATTTCCTTGGTGAAGCTTTTGGAGGCTTCCAGCCGGGCGGCCGCCTCGGAAGGACCGAACACCAGGATGCCAGCCTCGCGCAGCCGGTCGGCGACGCCCGCAGCCAGTGGGGCCTCGGGGCCGACAATCACGAAGTCGATGGCGTTTTCCTCGGCAAAACTCACAACCGCTCCGCCGTCCTCGATGTCAAAGGCCGCGCAATCGGCGATCTGGGCGATGCCTGCGTTGCCCGGCGCCACGATCAGCTTGTCGCATTTGGGGTTCTGCATCACGGCCCAGGCCAGTGCATGTTCACGCCCGCCGCTGCCGAGGATAAGGATGTTCATTGGCGCATTCTCCGATCTGCCTGAGCCCTGTGGCGCCGCGGGCCGCATCCCGGGGCTTGCCTTGCTTGCCGCGCGTTCTATGCTGCGCGCGACTTCAAAACAAGACCGGCCAAAGGCCGCAGGAGAGCAGCCCCCGATGTCCGACCTGTTTGACGACCCGCAGCCGGGACAGAACGCCCCGGAATTCACCGTTTCGGAGATTTCCGGCGAGGTGAAGCGCACGCTGGAGGGCACCTTTGGCCGTATTCGGGTGAAGGGCGAGGTGGGCCGTGTGTTCAAGGCGCGCTCCGGGCATCTTTATTATGACATCAAGGACGACCGTTCGGTGCTGGCCTGCACCACCTGGAAGGGGCAGATCAGCGGCTTGTCGGTGGTGCCGGAGGAAGGGCTGGAAGTGGTGGTCACCGGCCGGCTGACAGCCTTTGGCGCGCAGTCCAAGTACAACATGAACGTCGATGAGGTTGCGGTTGCGGGCCAGGGGGCGCTGATGGCGCTGCTGGAGAAGCGCAAGAAACAGCTGGAGGCGGAGGGCCTGTTTGCGCCGGAGCGCAAGAAACCTCTGCCCTATCTGCCGCAGATCATCGGGGTGGTTACGTCGCCCTCGGGCGCGGTGATCCGCGATATCCTGCACCGGCTGCGCGACCGGTTCCCGCGTAAGGTGCTGGTCTGGCCGGTTGCCGTGCAGGGGCAGAATTGCGCGCCCGAGGTGGCCCGCGCCATCGAAGGCTTCAACCGCCTGACGCCGGGCGGCGCGCTGCCGCGGCCCGATCTGATCATCGTCGCCCGCGGAGGCGGTTCGATCGAGGATCTGTGGGGCTTCAATGAAGAGATCGTGGCGCGCGCGGCTGCCGCCTCTCAGATCCCGCTGATCTCTGCCGTCGGGCATGAGACGGACACGACGCTGATTGATTTCGTCTCCGACCGCCGGGCGCCGACGCCGACCGCGGCGGCGGAGCTGGCGGTGCCGGTGCGGCTGGAACTGATGGCCTGGAGTGAGAACCAGGGCGCGCGGCTGACCCGCGCCGCCGGGCAGGCGGTGCAACTCAGGCGGCAGCGGCTGAACGATCTGGCCCGGGCGCTGCCCAAACCCGATACGCTCTTGGAAACCCCGCGGCAGCGGCTGGACCGGATTTCCGACCGGCTGCCCGGCGCACTGATCTCCGGCGTGCAGCGGCGCCGTCTGCACTTGAGCGAAACCGCGGCGTCCTTGCGCCCGGCCACCCTGCGGCAGCTGGTTGAGGGGCGGCGCAACCGGCTGCAGAACCTCGCCTCGCGCCTCAGCCTGCGGCCTATCCAGCGGGAAGTGGCGGCGCAGAAGGACGCGCTCGGTCGGCTGGCGCAGCGGCTGGATGCGGCGCAGGCCGCGCGCATCGACCGCCAGCGACAGGCCTTGAGTGCCACCGGGAGGCAGCTTGAGATCCTCAGCTACAAGGCAACACTGGAGCGCGGCTATGCGGTGGTGCGCTCGGGCGATGAAATCCTGACAACCAAGGCCGCTGCCGCCAGGGCAGACGCGCTGCAGATCGAATTTGCCGATGGCACGCTGGATCTGGAGGGCGGAGCAGCACAGGCGCCAAAAAAGGGCACGCCAAAACCGCCCGGGGGCGGCCAGGGCTCGCTGTTCTAGGGGCCGGCCTCCGGCTTCTTTCTGGTTTCAAATACCCGCTGCACCGCGGCTTGCCTCAGGCGCCGACGTCGGGGCCGTAGCACAGCATATCCTCGCCGATATCCTCGGCCTCATAAAGTTCTGTTGAGGCCGGGTCGTCCTCGAACCGCGCCGTCAGGCCGCGCGGGGTCAGCTCAAAGGTCCAGCACTGCGGGTCGTCGCGGTTCTCGTAGACAAAGCAGATCTGCCCCGCTTCCTCGTACCAGCTGCCCTCCTGGCATTTGCCGTCCAGGAAAGACCAGATCACCCGGCGGTTTGGCAGGTAGCGTTCGACCCCGTACATGGCACCGCCGAAGCCATAAAACAGCGTGCGGCCCTGGGTGTAGCGGTCAAACTCGCCCGCACTCAGCGGCTCCCCCGCCGCCAGCGGGGCGGGCAGGGCAGCGAGCAGGAGAATCATCACGAAGCGCATGAGGGTATTGTGCCTCAGGAGCAGCGGATGCTCCAAGCCTTGCGTTTTCTGAACAGGCTCCCGCGGGGTCACCTTTGACGGCGAACGGCTTGCGCGGACAGAGTGGCGGAAAATCAAAGGGGAAGCAGGGCATGACGGCGGAAATGGTGCTTTGGGCGGGGGCTGCAGCCTGTGCGCTGATCTACCTGCTGTTGGCTGCGCAGCCGCCGGGGGTGCTGCGCAGCCTGTTGAAAACCGCCTCTGTTGCCTTGCTGGCGCTGGCGGCGCTGCTGCTGGGGGCACCCTGGCTGCTGGCCGTGGCGCTGGGCCTATGCGCACTGGGCGACCTGTTCCTTTCGCGCGACGGCGAAGGCGCGTTCATGGCGGGGGTCGGCGCC